>JBOIAY010000054.1:0-7996 GCA_050739255.1 Gammaproteobacteria bacterium | reverse complement strand
TTCAGATTCTGTTGCGCTGCGGGCAGTCGCCGTTTCGTCATTCCAGCGCGACCGGCGGTACCCGATCACTTCCGGTTATCACTGCCCATAATTTAAATTGTAGGAGCGCCCGTCTCGGGCGCGATGCTTATGGAATCGCGGTGGAGACCACCGCTCCTACAATTTCGCCGCTCCCACAAAATCATTTTATGGACGCCACGACTTTCTTTGCCGCGTCGGTAAGATCGTTGGCCGGAGTTATTGCGAGGCCACTCTTGGCGAGCAGCGCCTTGCCCTGCTCCACATTGGTGCCTTCGAGCCGCACCACCACCGGCACGCGCACACCCACGCCCTTGACGGCGTTGATGATGCCCTCGGCGATCAAGTCGCAGCGAACGATGCCGCCGAAAATATTCACCAGAATCGCCTTGACGCTCTGGTTGGACAGAATCAGCTTGAAGGCCGCGGTCACGCGCTCGGTGGTGGCGCCGCCGCCCACGTCGAGAAAGTTTGCGGGTGTGCCGCCGTACAGCTTGATGATGTCCATGGTGGCCATGGCGAGACCGGCGCCGTTCACCATGCAGGCGATGTCGCCGTCGAGCGAAACGTAATTGAGTTCGTGCTGCCGCGCTTCGCTCTCGCGCGGATCTTCCTGAGTTACATCGCGCATGGCGGCCAGGTCCGGATGACGGAACAGCGCGTTGTCATCCAGATTCACTTTCGCGTCCAGCGCCAGCACCCGGCCGTCGGTTGTGACGATGAGCGGATTCACTTCCACCAGACTCGCGTCCTTCTCCATGTAAAGCCGGTAGAGACCGTTCACGATCTTGCCGAACGTCGCCGTCTGATTTTTGTCACTGATGCCGAGCGCGAAGGCCAGTTCACGAATCTGGTAGGACTGGATGCCGGTGGCGGGATGCACGTGCACCCGGACAATCCTTTCCGGCGTTTTGGCTGCCACTTCCTCGATCTCCATGCCGCCGGCAGCGGAGGCCATGAACACCAACTGCTCGCGTGTGCGATCCACAAGCACTGAGAGATACAATTCGCGGGCGATATCGGAACCCGCCTCGATCAACAGGTTGTTGACGGGCAGTCCTTCGGGGCCTGTCTGGTGAGTCACAAGGCGCCGGCCCAGCATGCCTTCGGCAGCGCTCCGCACTTCATCCGCGCTGCGGCAGAGTTTCACGCCACCGGCCTTGCCGCGGCCGCCCGCGTGCACCTGGGCCTTCACCACCCACAGCGCACCACCCAAAGCCTGCGCGGCGGCCACGGCTTCGGCTGCGGATTTCGCCGGGCGGCCATTCGGAACCGGGATGCCGTATGCTGCAAACAGTTGTTTCGACTGAAACTCGTGCAGGTTCATGGGGTGGGGTTCTAGAATGAGGGAGAAAGCCGGTATTTTGAAGCAAACACACTCCATTCGTAAAGGCAGGAACTCCGCGTGAGCCAGTTACCGATTGCCTCCACCGGACAGCCAGCAAGCGCAGCCGCAGTCGCGCCAAGCGCGCACACGCTGCCGTGGCGGCTGCTGCGCCTGCTCAACGTGTACCGCCTGCTGGTGGGCATTCTGGTTGTCGCCGTCTATTCGAGCGGCTCGTCGCGGGTGCTGGGCACCGGCTATCCGCAACTGTTCCTGTGGACCGGCATTGCGTATCTCATCTATAGCGTGCTCACGGCTTTCATGCTGCGCGCACGACGGCCCGGTTTCGCGTTGCAGGCCCAGATCCAGTTGATCGCCGATATCGTCGCGGTCACGCTGATCATGCATGCCAGCGGCGGACCGGCCAGTGGTCTGGGCGTGTTGCTGTTCGTGTTCATCGTCGCCAACAGCGTGCTCATCCCCTGGCGCACCAGCCTCAGCTTCGCGGCCATCGCCACGCTGCTGATCCTGGCAGACCACACTTACATGGTGCTGTACGATTCGGCTCAACCCGCCGGCTACGTGCAGGCGGGGCTGCTCGGCTTGATCCTGTTCAGCGCCGCGTTGTCGGGTGCTTACCTAGGCCGCCGTCTGCGTGAAAGCGAGGCACTGGCTGTGCAGCGCGGCGTGGACCTGCAGAATCTGGCGCAGCTCAACGAATACATCATTCACCGTATGCGCACCGGCGTGGTGGTAGTTGACGAACAGGATCACGTGCGGCTCATCAATGAAGCGGCACTCGCGAACTTCAACAAGCGGCAGGGACATAATTTCGAAATCAGCGAACTTTCGGCGCGGCTCAAACAGGAACTGGACGACTGGCGAAAGAATGGCGCGCAGCCCCCCCCGACTTTCAGCACGGAGGAAGGCACGCCGGTGATCCCCCATTTCACGCGACTGACACCCGAGAGCGATGCCGCCACGCTCATCTTCCTGGAGGACGCGAGCCTGCTGAACGAACAGGTCCGGCAGATGAAGCTCGCCGCGCTCGGGCGCCTCACCGGCAGCATCGCCCACGAGATCCGCAATCCGCTCGCCGCCATCAGTCATGCCAACCAGTTGCTGGCGGAATCCCGCGGCCTGCAAGGCCAGGATCGGCGTTTCACTGAAATCATCAGCGAGCATGTGCAACGCATGGAGCGCATGGTGGAAACCATCCTGCAACTCTCGCGCCGCGACACCACCCGCGCGGAAGAACTGGAACTCAGCCGCTGGCTCAGGGACTTCGTGGCGGAATTCCGCGACCGCAACGGGTTGAACGGCCAGGCGCTGGCGGTGCGGGTGGATGTCGAAGACGAGGTACACGTGCGCGTGGACCCGGCGCATCTGTATCAGATTGCCTGGAACCTGTCGGAAAACGCCCTGCGCTACGGCCAGCCCGCCGACGGCGGCGTGCCACAGATCGAATATCGCATCGGCCTGCTGCCCGCGCCCGGCGGCACTGAGCTTGCGATCCTGGACCGCGGCGACGGCGTGCCGGCTGAAATCACCGAGCACATTTTCGAACCGTTCTATACTTCCAATCCCCGTGGCACCGGTCTCGGGCTTTTCATCGCCCGGGAACTCTGCGAATGTAACCGCGCGCAACTCACGTACGAGCGCCGCGCGGAAGGCGGCAGTTGTTTCCGCATCCTGTTCGGCACACCGCAAAGCTGGCTGGCATGAAGAAGCATTGATTCATTATCCCGTTCGCCCTGAGCTTGTCGAAGGGCGAATTCCGACATAACACACACGGAGAACATTCCGTTCATGGTTCGACAAGCTCAGCACGAACGGGATTTTTCAGGACTTACTTCAAGATGAATTCCAAACCCCTCGCGCTCATCGTTGACGACGAACCCGCCATCCGCGAACTGCTCCAGCTCACCCTGGAGCGCATGGATGTGGACAGCGACACCGCAGGTACGCTCACGGAAGCCCGCGCACTCATGCAGTCGCGCCCTGTGGACCTGTGCCTCACCGACATGCAGATGCCGGACGGCAGCGGCCTGGAGTTGGTGACATACATCCAGCAGCACATGGCGCAGGTCCCGGTGGCGGTAATCACCGCCCACGGCAACGTGGAAACCGCGGTGCAGGCCCTCAAGTGCGGCGCCTTCGATTTTGTCTCCAAGCCTCTCGACATCGGCTATCTGCGCAAGCTGGTGAACACCGCCCTCAAACTGCGGGAAACCCGCGAATCCGCCGATGCGCGAGGCATGACGCGCCTCTTGGGCCAGTCTCAGGCCATCGAGAAGGTGCGCACCATGGCTGCCAAGCTGGCCCGCAGCCAGGCGCCGGTGCATATCAGTGGCGAATCCGGCACCGGCAAGGAACTGGTGGCGCGGCTGATCCACGAAAACGGTCCGCGCGCGGATCATGCCTTTGTGGCGGTGAACTGCGGCGCGATCCCCACGGAACTCATGGAAAGCGAATTCTTCGGCCACAAGAAAGGCAGCTTCACCGGCGCGGTGGCCGACAAGAACGGATTATTCCAGGCGGCCCAGGGTGGCACGCTGTTTCTGGATGAAGTTGCTGATCTGCCATTGCACATGCAGGTAAAACTGCTGCGCGTCATCCAGGAAAAAGCCGTGCGTCCCGTGGGCGCGGCCAAGGAAGTGCCGGTGGACGTGCGCATCCTGTCCGCCACCCACCGCACGCTGGTGGAGCTGGTGCATGCCAGCAAATTCCGCGAGGATCTGTATTACCGCATCAACGTCATCGAGCTGCACGTGCCGGCCCTGCGCGAACGCAAGGACGACATCGAACTGCTGGCGGAACACATCCTGGAACGTCTGGCGAACGCGCACAGCCGGCCGCCGTTGCAGCTTGCGCCAGAGGCCCTGGCGTTCCTGCAAAGCTACCGTTTTCCGGGCAATGTGCGCGAGCTGGAGAACATCCTGGAGCGTGCGCTGACGCTCGCCGAGGATAACCTGATCCGAGCGCCCGATATCCATCTGCGCAAACCCGCGGAGGCGGCCACGCCTGCCTTACCCTCTGTCCCGCCGGAAATGGATGAAGACTCGGACGACCGGACCATTCCGCTTGGCAGGCACCTGGGCGACATTGAAAAAGACGCCATCCGCAAGGCACTGGAACAGACCCACTACAACAAGACCGCCGCCGCCAAGTTGCTGGGCATGAGTTTCCGGCAGTTGCGCTATCGCATCAAGAAGCTGGGCTTGGAATAATTGGAGGAGCGACGCTCTTCGTGGGAGAAGCGGTCGTAGTCCCTCCACCTCGGCAAGTACTTTCCGTTTATACCTGCCAGAGACAACATACAAGCGACGGTATCCGCCACGATTCTTCACAGCATTGAACCTCACGCTGCGTGCGCCAGAGCCTTAAGCGCGGCTTTTGGATCAGCTTCCAGAATAGTTAGCAATGCCCGAGAGGGTCCCGAGGGCAGCACCCGGCCTTGTTCCCAGTTCTGCAAGGTCCGCAAACTGAAGCCGAACACCGTGGCAAATTCTGATTGAGAAAGCCCCAGCCGCTCCCGAAGGGCAACCACATCAGGAACCGGTAATTCAACGGCTTTCATACCTCGCACTCGCTTGCCACGCATATGTGCTCCCATCTGGCGAACACTCTCCAGCAATTCTTCAAACTCGCGCTTATTCATGAGGCACCTCTTGCTCTATTAACCGCTTGAGTAACTTTTTCTGTTCCGAGGTCAAATCCTGTCGCTCGTTTTTCGCGTAGGCATACAGCATGTACAACCGTCCTTCGCGAGGCCAATGGTAGTAAATCACCCGGATGCCTCCGCGTTTACCGCGTCCGGCCATAGCCCAACGCACTTTGCGCAGACCTCGACTCCCGGGTAGTTATCTCCCAGTTCAGGGTCAAGCGTCAGTGCGTATTGCAGCGCGGCGTATTCATCATCTTCAAGAAACGCCTGAATCTTTCGGGTGAAGATCGGGGTTTCAAAAATGACCATACCACACTATACGCTATTAGCGTATAGCCTGCAATACCAGCGTTGGATTCGCAAGTTGGCAATACTTCCTTTGCTGACTCAAGAACGGCGATACTCGCCGCGATTCTTCACAGATCAACCCCATCGTGGCCGGGCTGCTACCACAAAGCGAAACCCCCACTTCCATCCCCCCTTTGGAAAAGGGGGGCGAGGCGCGAAGCGCCAAGCGGGCGGACATGGGCGCCTCGTGCAGCGAGGCGCGGGAGACCATGGATGGTCTCCCTGGACCTGAACGCGACGCAGGATGGCGGAGTGTTCAAGGCCGCCCTGGACTTTCGAACGAAGCAGGGTGAGTGGCACCGCCACGAACGCCCGTAGAGGATGTATGGGCCGGGCTTTTGGCGAGGCAGGGATTGCCAAGCCAAAAGCGAAGTTCGCAAAGAGGGGGATTTCATTCTCTGAAAGACATTCGAAAATCCACCCCCACCCTCCTTTGCAAAGGAGGGAGTCGGGAGTAGGAGCGGCGATACTCGCCGCGATTCTTTGCTTGAATTGCTTGAATTAATCCGTGATTGATCACTCACTCACGCAGCGCACCGGCCCGGGATATTTCGCCACCAGTGGATCGGTGGTAAGCAGGGTGATGCCTTCGATCAAGGTCTGCGCCACCAGGATGCGGTCAAACGGGTCCTTGTGTATCGGCGGCAAATTGTCGGTGGCGATCGCATGTTCACTGGTGATCGCCAATTCGCTGTAACCGTTGTCCATCAAACCGCGCCGCAACAGCCGCGGCTCCACGCGAAAATCCTCGCGGCCCAGTGCACGCTTGATAGTGATTTCCCACAGGCTGGCCGCGCTGAAAATCAACTCATTGTGTGGATTGTCCAGCAGTTGGCGCGCTTCCGCCGAAAGTGTTTCAGGCTGCCCCGCTGCCCATAAAAGCAGGTGCGTATCCAACAAGAGCTTCATGCCGCGCCACTGAACATCCGCTCGATTTCAGCGACGCCCATCCTGTCGAAATCCGCCGGCACCGCAATCTCGCCGGCCAGAAAGCCGAACCGCTGCGCGGCTATCGGCTTATCCAGTGCAATCACCTTGACCAGCGGCTTGCCGGCCTTGGCAATCACAAACGATTCGCCCCTGGCCGCCTGATCCACCAGCTTGGAGAGCTGGGTTTTGGCTTCGTGAATATTGACGGTGTGCATACTCGATACTCGTGGACTAAGCCACATAGACTAAATTAGGTGGACTAAGTCTATCTGTTTTAACCGTATCAGGCAAACTTGTGAAGTTCGCATATTTTTGGCTGCAGCCTCTGATCGTTGGCATGAAAGTTGCTTTGTTTACTAACAACGAATCTCGGGAGTCAGGCCATGAATCACAAACAACGCGGTTTTACTTTGATCGAGCTGATGATCGTCATCGCAATCATCGGCGTGCTGGCGGCCATCGCCATCCCCCAGTACCAGGACTATGTGACCCGCTCGAAGGTTACGGAGGGCCTGAGCCTGGCCAACTCGGCCCAGACCTCTGTCGCCGTGGCGTTTCAGTCCTATGGCTATATACCCACTACCGGCAATGGCTTAGACCCCAACAGTTTTGGTCTGCCGGTCGCCGCCAGCCTCAGCGGCAAGTATGTCTCCAGCATCACGGTCGCCCCCGGAACCGGCAAGATCACCATCGTGTACAACGGCAATGTGGGTAACGGGGTGACCAGCGGCCAACAGCTGACCCTCACACCCAATACGATTTTGCATGGCGCGGTGGTGTGGGCCTGCGGCTATTCGAGCGTGAGCCTCGACGGCCACAGCGTCGGCGGCCCCGGCTCGGGCACTAACGTGCCTGCAAAATACCTGCCGGCCGACTGCCGTGGCTGACACTTTGTGTCACAAACTGACACAGTCTGTCAGTCCGACCGTCACCTCGCTCCCCAAATTTCCGGGGAACACCCCCGAAACCCACTGGATAGGAACTTGGCACGGCACTTGCTTGGTATAAGGCGAAGATGCGTGTGTGCGCTACTTTACATTCACTTACTTAAGGAGTTCATGTCATGAACAAGTTACAGAAGGGTTTTACCCTGATCGAGTTGATGATCGTCATTGCGATCATCGGCATTCTGGCGGCCATCGCCATTCCCCAGTACCAGGATTATGTGACCCGTTCCAAGGTCACGGAAGGCCTGAGTCTGGTGCAGGCACCCGAGACTGCGGTCGCTGAGACTTACCAGTCTTTGGGACATTTTCCTCTAGGCACCACCTCCAATTTAGCCGATCCCAACAGCTGGGGCTTGCCGGATTCCCTCAGCATCGCCGGCAAGTACGTGACATCCGTTGAAGTCTCGGCAGACGGCAAGACAGCGCCTTTGACTATCTTGATCACGTACAACGGCAATGTGGGCGGTGGTGTGGCAACCGGTGATACCTTGGTTCTGACTGCGGTTACAGGTGCTGGTTCAATCGGCTGGGTTTGCGGCCAAGCAACCAACATAATCAACGGCAAGACTGTTGTGGGGGCGGCACAGGGTACCCCGGTACCAGACAAATTCCTACCGTCCGACTGCCGTCATTAATCACGATAGTTGATTTGGTATGATTCCTGCCCCGGCTCAGCCGGGGCATTTTTTGTGTGCCGAGCATGTATGACAGCTTGGGGGTGCAAGTCCCCTACCCAACCTGATGGAGGTGAAGGGTTAGCGA
>JBOIAY010000053.1:0-8378 GCA_050739255.1 Gammaproteobacteria bacterium | reverse complement strand
AGACGCGTATGGTCATCCACCCGACCAAGCAAGCGATGCGCGCCGGGGAATTGCAGGCCGATTACTGGCAGTGCTGGCAGGGGATCAAGAAGCATTTTGACCCGAATAAGAAGTAGTGCTGCGTTCTGTGTGCTGCGTGTTTATTCTGTTGTCATTCCCGCGAAAGCGGGAATCCAGTTTCCAAATCTCTGGACCCCGGCTTTCGCGGGGGTGACGAGTAGATAAGGAGTTCGATAAGAATGAAACTTGCTTCAATAAATAATGGCCGCGACGGAATACTGATCGTTGTTGACAAGAATCTCGAATCTGCAGTCGAAGTACCTGGTATTGCTGAGACTTTGTTGGAGGTACTTGAAAACTGGTCTGCCGTAGAACATAAACTAAATATTGTCTATGGCTCAATCAACGCGGCCAACAAGGCGTCTGAGTACATCAAGACTCTGACAGCGGACATGAAGGTTAAGCAGCCCATAACTGACGTACCCTCCATGCAGCAGTTTCTGAAGGAATTATCCGAGACATTTGAAAATGGCAGGGTTACCAATACTTTTGAATTAAATACCGCCGACTTGGCAGCCGCCTTACCGCGCGCGCCCCAGTTCGTGGATGGCAGCGCGTATCTCGCCCACGTGGAACGGGTACGCAAGGCGCGCGGTGCGGAGATGCCGCCGAGTTTTCTGACTGACCCGCTTATGTATCAGGCGGTGAGCGACGCTTTCCTGCCCCCCACGGAGCCCATCCGCATGGCCGACGAAGCCTGGGGCATAGACTTTGAATCCGAGGTGGGCGTGGTCGTGGACGATGTGCCGGCGGGGGTGACGCCTGCGGAGGCTGGATAACATATCAAGCTGGTGCTGTTGATCAACGACGTGTCCTTGCGCAATCTCATTCCCAATGAACTTGGCAAAGGTTTCGGCTTCTTGCAGAGCAAACCTCGCTCGGCGCTGTCGCCTATCGCCGTGACACCCGATGAACTGGGCGATGCCTGGAAGGAGGGCAAGGTGCATCTGCCTCTCGTCACGCAACTGAACGGTAAATTGTTCGGCGAACCCAATGCAGGCGTGGACATGCAGTTCAGTTTCCCGCAGCTCATCGCGCATGCCGCCAAGACCCGGCCGCTGGCGGCAGGTTCCATCGTCGGTTCCGGCACCATCGCCAACCAGGATGAATCCAAAGGTTCCTCCTGTCTCGCCGAGAAGCGCGTGCTGGAAATCATCAAGAACGGCAAAGCCACAGCGCCGTTCATGAAGTTCGGCGATATCGTACGTATCGAGATGTTTGACAAGAACGGCGCATCAATCTTCGGCGCCATCGAACAGACCGTGGAAAAATATCAAGCGTAGGTTGGGTTGAGGCGTCAGCCGAAACCCAACATGATGAGAACCCGTTGGACTTCGCATTGCTCAACCCAACCTACATTAAATGGCATATATGGAGCTTTATACCTATTTCCGTTCTTCCGCCGCCTACCGGGTGCGCATCGCGCTGAATCTGAAAGGCATCAAGGCGGATTACCGCTATGTGCATCTGGTGAAGGACGGCGGGCAGCAGCACCAGCCAGAATACCTGCGCGTCAATCCGCAGGGACTGGTGCCGACGCTGGTGGACGCTGGACACGTGCTGACCCAATCCCTCGCCATCATCGAATATTTGGAAGATACCCATCCGCAGCCACCGCTGCTGCCCAAAGATGCCTTGGGCCACGCACGCGTGCGTGCGCTGGCGCAGGTGGTGGCCTGTGACATCCACCCGGTCAACAACCAGCGGATACTGAAGTATCTGGAAAAGGAGTTTGGCGCGGATGAAGCCGCCCGCAACAAATGGTACCGGCACTGGATCATCGAGGGATTTACTGGGCTGGAGAAATTATTGGCCGACAATCCAGCCACTGGTAAATTCTGTCACGGCGGCCAGCCGACCATCGCCGACGTCTGCCTCGTGCCACAGGTATTCAATGCCAAGCGTTTCGCCGTAGATTTGACGCCCTTTCCTGTCATCAAACGTACCAACGATCTCTGCCTGACATTAAAAGCATTTATGGATGCGGCTCCGGAAAAGCAACTGGATGCGAGCTAAAAAGTGAGGAGTGAGAGATCAGGAGTTAGGAGCTTAGAGAACAATAAAACTTGATATCAAACAAATTTCAGCAATACTTCTTGCACGCCTCACGCCTCACGCCTCACGCCTCACGCCTCACGCCTCACGCCCGCGTGCCGTCAGTACCCAAGAGCGCGATCAGGGAGAACTTTGCAATGGCAGCACCCGTACGGTGCGGTCCGCTCCTTGCAGGATTTGCACGTTCTGTCCCATGTGGAAGATGACCTTGGGATCCACACCCTGGGTGACGGCAACCGTGCGCCCGTCGTCGAGTTTCACCGTGATGGTAACGCCCTGATCGGTGCCTGCGGATTTGCCGACAGCGTTGCCCGCAATCCCGCCCAATACCGCGCCGGCCAGGGTGGTCAGTTGCTGACCTTTGCCGCCGCCCGCCGCGCTGCCGGCAATCCCGCCCGCCACGGCACCGATGCCGGTGGCCAGGAATTGCCCGCCCTGACCGGGCGTGATGCGCGCTGCGGCGAGTGATACCACGGTTCCGTAGAAGACCTGCTGCATATTGCGGGTGCCGGAGGCGCTATACGTCGTGGCACCATATGGGTTGGGATTACTGGCACATCCGGCCAGGAGCAGAGCGCCAGCGGCTCCCGAGACGGCAAGTTTGAATGGATGTTTCTGCATGACCATGCTCCTCTGTAAATTACCCGCGAACCTGTGAAATGTTTGACCGCATCGAAATAAACAGGTTCCAGACAAAACCAAATATAGTTGGCCGAAATTTTACACTCGCAGCCGGCTGAGGGGAAAGTGCTTCGGAATACAGGCTGCCGCAGCTCGAACTCTTGATTTTGGCGGGTCCGGACAGCCGCACTAAATTATGCCTGTGCTGCCTCATGATCAATACGGAACTGTGGCAAACCCTCGGCTGTCCAGCGGCGGTTGTCATTCACCAAGCTGTAGAGCCATTCTGCGCGACCGGCGATATTGTCACTCACGTCCAACCAATTGATTTGAGCACCCTGCGTAACAGTCGCGTTGCGACTGCTCTTTCCCAGGCGCGCTGCCTCCATTTGCCACTTGAGAGCGAAGTAACGTCCAACCTCACGACAGTTACGTGCGGTGCCAGTTTCCGCGTGGTCCGTGGGCACTACGCCGGTGATAATCCAGAGCTTGGGTGCCACACCATGTTTCGGCCAGGCCCGGCCTAGCATGGCACGATGAGGGACGATCCACAGCCACTCGCCGGTGATGTCGGTATCGAACACCTGGAGTTTGCGTAGGTAGTTGGCTACCTGCTGTTGCTGTTCTTTATACCACTTGGTAAAAGCGGCTTGATCAAAGAGCTGCGGAGAAGACATGGGGGACCTCGTGATGTCATTTATGCGGATTTTACGGGAGATGCGGTTCCGATAGATACTCCCGGCTCTGCATTTCCTGCAAGCGGCTTGCGGCGCGCTGGAATTCGAAATGGATCCGCTTGCCTTTGTAGAGATCGGCAATCCCCACCGCCGCAGAGGCCGCGAGTTTCACCTTGCGATCATAAAATTCATCCACCAGCGCCACGAAGCGCTGCGCCTCGTCTTCTAGATCGGTGTTCAACTGCGGGATGTCCGAGATTAACACCGTGTGGTAGCTGCGGGCGATCTCGATGTAGTCCAGTTGACTGCGCGGTCCGCCGCAGATATCCGTGAAGCGGAACCAGGCCACACCGTCAGCGTGTTGTTTGGCTGGAATCTGGCGGCCATTGATTACCAAGGGCTCGACGCCGCCATGCACGCCGCCGGACAGATGTTCGAAAAAGACTTCCAGGTGTGCGTCCGCTTCAACGCCCGCCGGCACGTTGAACAGCCGGGTTTTTTCCAGATGTCGCAGCCGGTAATCGGTGGCACCGTCCACATTCATGACATGGGTATGCTGTTTAAGCGATTTGATGGCGGGCAGAAAGCGCTCCCGCTGCAAACCGTCTTTATAAAGGTTGTCCGGTGCGATGTTGGAAGTGGCAATCAGAGTCACGCCGTCCTCGAACAGATAATCAAACAATCGTCCCAGCAGCATTGCATCAGCGATGTCGGAGATGAAAAATTCGTCGAAACACAATACGCGCGCCTGTTCGCTGAAATGTTTTGCCACGATCCTGAGCGGGTCTTCCTGTTCGGGCAGTGCTTTGATCTGTTCATGCACCATCTGCATGAAGCGGTGGAAATGCAGCCGGCGTTTCTCCGAGAAGGGCAGGCATTCGTAGAAGCAATCCATGAGCCAGGTCTTGCCGCGGCCAACGGACCCCCACAGGTACAGTCCCTTCAACGGGGATTGTACCTGTCCCAATGCACGCCGCCACCAGGACAAAGGCGGACGCTTGAGCAGATGTTCATATAGGAGATCAAGCGCCGCCACGGCGCGCGCCTGGGCAGCATCCTTTACGAACCCAGGCTTGGCGAGGTCCGCTTCGTAACGTTGCCGCGGCGTGAGCGACGTGTGGGAATCGTTCATGATTTATGAATCAGTAAAGATTATCTTTTGTGGGAGCGGCCGTCCCGGCCGCGATTATCGCGACGGAGACCGTCGCTCCCACAAGAATGGAATGATACTTCATTAAGGCGTGCAGTCTAGCCACGAATTGGTGTTCTCAATCCGTTTGCAATTCCGACAGATTCTTGTATTGCTCCAGCGCCTGCGGGTTGGCAAGCGCATCGGTGTTTTTCACCGGGCGATTGTGAATTACGTTGCGCACCGCCAATTCCGTGATTTTGCCGCTGATGGTGCGCGGGATATCCGACACGGCAATGATCTTGGCCGGTACATGGCGCGGCGAAGTGTTGTCGCGGATGGTGGTTCTGATTTTCTTGATCAACGCGCCATCGAGTGTGAAACCTTCACGCAGGCGTACGAACAGGATCACGCGTACATCACCCAGCCAATCCTGGCCCACGGCCAGACTTTCCACGACTTCCGGTAATTTTTCCACTTGGCGGTAGATTTCCGCCGTGCCGATACGTACTCCGCCGGGATTGAGCGTGGCGTCGGAGCGGCCGTAGATGATGAGGCCGTCGCGCTCCGTGAGTTCCGCCCAGTCGCCATGCCGCCAGATGCCAGGAAAGACATCGAAATAGGCGGCGTGATATTTCTTGCCGTCTGCATCGTTCCAGAAATGCACCGGCATGCAAGGGAAGGGCTTCACGCACACCAGTTCGCCGGGCTGGCCGCGCAGCGGTTTGCCGCTGTCGTCGAATATCTGCACGGCCATGCCCAGGCCACGGCACTGCAGTTCGCCCGGATACACCGGCAGCAGTGGATTGCCGAGCGCAAAGCAGGAAATGATGTCGGTGCCCCCGGAAATGGAGGACAGGCACACATCGTGTTTGATGTCTCGGTAGACGTAGCCGGAATTCTCCGGCAGCAGTGGTGAGCCGGTGGAGGTGATGATGCGTAACTTTTCGAGTTTGTATTTATCGTTCGGCTTGACGTTGAATTTCTCCGCCGCGGACAGGTATTTGGCGCTGGTGCCGAAGATGCTCAGGCCTTCCTGATCAGCGATGCGCCACAGAATGTCATGACGCGGATGGAACGGCGAACCGTCATAGAGCAGTACCGTCGCGCCCACTGCCAGGCTCGACACCAGCCAGTTCCACATCATCCAGCCACAGGTGGTGAAATAGAAAATCACGTCTTCGCGTTTCAGGTCCGTGTGCAGTACCAGCTCCTTCAGGTGCTGGATGAGCGTGCCGCCGGCGCCATGCACGATGCACTTGGGCACGCCGGTAGTGCCGGAGCTGTACATGATGTACAGCGGATGGTTGAAAGGCAGTTGCACGAATTCAATTTCCGTGGCATCCGTGAGGTAGTCGTGCCAATGAACTGCGCGAGGTATCTTGACGATATCCGGATTGCTGTTCACATACGGGACCACCACCACCTTTTGCACCGAAGGCAGCTTCTCCAGCACGCCGCGGATGCGCTGCAGTGAGTCCACGGTCTTGCCAGCGTAGAAATAACCGTCGCAGGTAAATAGCACTTTCGGCTCAATCTGGCCGAAACGGTCCAGTACACCGTTGATGCCGAAGTCCGGTGAGCACGAGGACCAGATGGCGCCGATGCTCGTGGTTGCGAGCATGGCAATGACGGTCTCGGGGCGATTGGGCATGAAGCCTGCGACCCGGTCGCCGCTCTTCACGCCGGATTTTTTCAGCGCATCCGCCAGTCCCGCTACCTGACGATACAGTTCTTTGTAAGTAAAAGTAACGCGGTGGCTGTCGTGCTCGGAGCGGAACACCAGCGCGATGCGCTCGTCGCTGTAGCGCAGCAGGTTCTCGGCGAAATTCAGCCGTGCGCCGTCGAACCATTTCGCGCCGGGCATTTTGTCACCGTCCGTGAGTACCTTGTTCCAGGTTTTTGAGGATTTGATGCCACAGAAGCTCCATACCTGTGGCCAGAAACGCTCCGGGTGTTCCACAGACCAGCGATACAGCGCAGCATAGCTCTGAATGTCTTGGCCGCACTCGTGCCGCACGTGTTCGAGGAAGCGCGTCATGTTGGCGCGTTCAATGACATCCTTACTTGGAGTCCAGAGTGCTTGAGTCATGTCGAGAGTGTAATGGGTCAAAGCCTTCATATAGGAAGAATATTGATGCAGACTGATCAGGGCCTGACATCGAAGTTAAAATCAATGGAATCGTTTTTGGTCAAATAATTCCGGCCGTCGCTGGTCAAGGAATCGAAATGGGCATAGTCTGCCATACTGCCTATTACCTCTTGCCAAATTATGGGATCAGTATTTGCTTTGATGACTCGTCTGTCTTTTCCAAAAATGAGCGTCAAACGATAGGTTTTTGACTCATGAAGCAGTACGACTGTGACGCGACCAAATTTGTTGGTGTTTCTGATACAGACCCACCGGTTCCAAACCTCGTAGGGAATGGTATTTGTTTTGTGTGGTATGTGGAAGGAGTTCAGTATCTCCAAAGTTATCTGTCCGCAAACCGGATCGGTGAAATTAACGTAAGACCAGCCCATCTTGTTAACACTGCTTTTCGGAACAGTCGAACATGCAGCTGCGATCAGCCCAAACCCAAGCAGCACCGCTGAATAACAGATTTTTTGGATCATCACTTATCTCCTGGTCGAAAAACCGCTTCTCCCGAAGGTATACTAAGGATCAGGACTTATCCAGCTCCTTCTCCAGCTCGGGCAGAATCTGAAATAGATCTCCCACCAGTCCAATATCGGCAATCTGAAAAATTGGCGCGTCGGGATCCTTGTTGATTGCGATGATAGTGCGCGCATCCTTGATGCCGGTCAGATGCTGGATGGCGCCGGAGATGCCCACTGCCACGTAGAGGTCAGGAGCGATGATTTTGCCGGTCTGGCCCACTTGTAGATCATTGGGCACGAAGCCCGCGTCCACTGCCGCGCGCGAGGCGCCCACGGCTGCGCCCAGCTTGTCAGCGAACTTGTAGATGATGGCGAAATTCTCTTTGCTGCCCACGCCGCGGCCGCCGGAGACTACGCGCGGCGCGGATTGCAGATCGGGGCGGTCACTCTTTTGGGCTTTAAGTTCCACGAAGCGTGTGTGTGTTGGAACGGTTGCGTCAATGGTTGCCGACGTAATTTCAGCGGCGCCGCCGGTGCCGCATTCCTGCCACGATGCGGTGCGCACGGTGGCGAGGATGCAGGGTTCTGCCGGCGCTTTCACCGTGACGATAGCATTGCCGGCGTACATGGGGCGCTCGAAGGTGGTCGCATCAATCACCTTCATCACATCACTGACCTGCTGCACGCCCAGCACCGCCGCGGCGCGCGGCAGCACGTCCTTGCCGAAGGTGGTGGAGGGTGCGAGTACGTGGCTGTACTCCTTGCCGAGCGCCGCGATCTGCGGCGCCAGCACCGCGGCCAGCGGGTGTGCGTTTTCCGCGCGCTCCACTTTCAGCACGCGCTTCACGCCTTTGAGTTTGGCGGCGGCCTCCGCAACCGCCGCCGCATCGGCCGCGAATACCGCGACGTGCACCTCGCCACCGATGGCCACCGCGCAACTCACGGCGCGCGCTGTGGAAGCATTGAGCTGTTTGCCGTCGTGTTCTGCGATCACCAGAATCTTGCCCATCACAGCACCCCCCGTTCTTTGAGTGCGTTAATCAGCGCCGGCACATCCGCCACTTTCTTGCCGCCGATGCGCTGAGGCGGCGGTGCGTATTGCCTGGCCTCCAGCTTCGGCGCGGCAGTTATGCCAAGTTCGTCCAGTTTGAGTGTTTGCAGCGGTTTGCTGCGGGCCTTCATAATGTCCGGCATCTTCACGAAGCGCGGTGTGTTGAGTCGCAGATCGGTGGTGA
>JBOIAY010000052.1:0-10308 GCA_050739255.1 Gammaproteobacteria bacterium | reverse complement strand
GCATAACGTTGTTACACGCCGGCTCGAAATGGCCGCTTCCGGCATCCTGCCTTCCGCGGCACTTGTTCATCCCTGTACATCGCTCACATACTGGCGTGTACACTCCACTTTCTCGCCGCCGCGGCACGGCGCATGCGGCGTGCCGTTCTGCCTACGCTCGCAACGTTTTGAGATGGACTCATGATCCATCTTCGACTAGATAGTAGCGTATTCAGGATTTACAAGCGCCTGCTGAGTTATGTGCTGCCATTCTGGCAGGTATTCGCTCTCGCGGTCCTGGGCATGATCGTTTACGCGCTGACCCAGCCGGCATTTGCCGCGCTGGTCAAGCCGTTGCTGGACAAGAGCTTCGTTCAGCACAATTCCCAGAGCATCAAACTGATACCCGTGTTGGTGGTCGGGCTATTCGTACTGCGAGGTTTGGCGGGATTCTTCGCCACGTATTTCATCACTTGGACAGGTCGCGGTGTCATCAAGAACCTGCGCGGCCAAGCGTTTGGGAAACTATTGCGGCTCCCGACACGTTATTACGATGCCAGCTCCTCGGGCATGCTGATATCGAAAATCACTTACAACATCGAGCAGGTGGCCGAAGCCACCACCAACGCCATCACTGTCATCATCCGCGACGGGCTCACCATCATCGGCCTCATCGGGCTCATGTTCTATCTGAGCTGGGTATTGTCCATCTTCACCCTGATAGTGGGGCCATTGATCGCGCTGCTGGTGCGCTTCGTCAGCGATCGTTTCCGCCGTTACAGTGGACGCATCCAGGATTCCATGGGTGACGTCACCCGGGTATCCGAGGAAGTGATCAGCGGCCACCGCGTGGTGAAACTATTCGGTGGTCTGGAGCAGGAGACCCGGCATTTCGAGCAGGTAAACGAACACAACCGCGCGCTCAACATGAAACTGGTACTGGTGAATGCCGGTTCCAGTCCCATCATACAGGTCATCGCCGGTGTGGGTATGGCATTGGTGATTTATGTCGCCACGTTGCCGTCCATGCTGCATGTGATATCTGTAGGTACCTTCGGCTCCTTCCTGAGTGCTATGTTGCTGCTCATGGCGCCGTTGAAGCATCTGACCGACATCAATGCACCATTGCAGAAGGGCATTGCAGCGGGTCAGAGTATTTTCGAGCTGCTGGACGAAGAGGGCGAAACCTCAGGCGGCGAGTTGAAACTGACGCGTGCACGCGGCGCACTGGAATTCCGCAATCTGAGCTTCGCGTATACGCCGGCGAAAGGCGAGGTGCTGCGGAAGCTGTCGTTCAAAATTCAGCCGGGCGAAACCGTAGCTCTGGTGGGGCGCTCCGGCAGCGGGAAATCCACCTTGGCGAGCCTGGTGTCGCGTTTTTACGACGCGGGTACCGGCGCCATCCTGCTGGACGGCCACGACATCCGCGAATACCGTTTGCATGACCTGCGCGAGCAAATTGCGCTGGTGAGCCAGGATGTGATGTTGTTCAATGAAACCATCCGCAACAATATCGCCTACGGCACGCTTGCCGGGCGTACTGAACAGGAGATTCTCGCGGCCGCGGAAGCGGCGCATGCCATGGAATTCATTCTGCAACTGCCCCAAGGCTTGGACACCATGGTGGGCGACCGCGGCGTGCTGCTTTCCGGCGGCCAGCGCCAGCGCATCGCCATCGCGCGCGCCTTGCTCAAGGACGCACCTCTCCTGATCCTGGACGAAGCCACCTCGGCGCTGGATAGCGAATCTGAGCGCCACATCCAGATGGCGCTCGAACGCCTCATGCACTCACGCACCACCTTGGTGATCGCGCACCGGCTGTCAACTGTGGAGCGCGCCGACAAGATCATCGTGCTGGATCAAGGCCGTGTGATTGAAAGTGGCAGGCACGCCGAACTGCTAGCCCACAATAGCCATTACGCGCGGTTGTATCACATGCAATTCCGTGAAACCGCCGTAGCCTGATCGGCATAACATCGAATGACGCACCGGGATTTCCATGATTGGCTGTTGCAGCGATGGTATGGTAGCCGGCCAATCTGGTTTTTCATTCCGCTGGCGGGAGTGTTTGCGGCGCTTACGGCCCTGCGGCGCTGGGCTTATAAACGCGGAATTCTAGAGACCGCAAGGCTGCGCGCGCCGGTGATCGTGGTCGGTAATATCACCGTGGGCGGAACCGGAAAGACTCCCTTCGTCATCTGGCTGGCCCAGGCATTGACGGTACAGGGTTATCAGCCCGGCATCATTACCCGTGGCTACGGCGGCAAATCGGAACGCTGGCCGCTGCTGGTGACGCCAGCAACCGATCCAGTGCTGGCCGGCGACGAAGCCGTGCTACTTGCGCGTCACACCCATCTGCCGGTGATGGCGGGACCTGATCGCGTCAAGGCTGCGCAACGCTTGCAGACAGAGACGAACGTGGATGTCATCATCAGTGATGACGGGCTGCAACATTATCACCTGCCGCGCGCGGTTGACATTATCATGCTGGATGGCAGGCGCGGGTTCGGCAATTTCTGGCTATTGCCGGCTGGGCCGCTGCGCGAATCCACGGTGCGGGTGAATGAGGTGGATTTCGTCATCTGCAAGACCGACTCACCCGCGACCGCTTCCATGCCACCCGGCACGCTGGTCATGCGCATGGTGCTGAAAAGCGTTGTGCGTCTGGCAGATGGCTCCTCCATGCCACTGACAAAGTTTTCCAGTCAACGCGTGCATGCGGTAGCGGGCATCGGCCACCCACAGCAATTCTTCGCAGCCCTTGGCCGGCACGGTCTGCTGGTGGATGGCCGGGCCCTGCCTGACCACGCGGAATTTTCCGAGGGGGATCTGCTATTCAATGACAACCTGCAGGTGCTGATGACCGAAAAGGACGCGGTAAAATGCCGCAACCTCAAGTTACCGCACCACTGGTATGTGACCGCGGACGCGCAGTTTTCCGAGGACGATGCTACGCGCATCGTGCGTTTCGTGCGTAAACGGCTGCTGGCTGCCGGAGTGGAGCCAACCGGCGCTGATAAAAAGGTGGATTTAGGGCACCTCCAAAAATCAGAGATTTTGGTTTCTGGTTAGACAAAAATGACCGAGAAACCGGAGTGTATATGACAATACATAAGAGCTTGGCGGATACGGCAAGCGGGCGGAAAGGGTGTCCACCCTGGACCACAAGCGAAGCATGGGTGAGCGGCAACGCCGCGAACGCCCACACATGGATGTGTGGGCTGGGCTGTTCGCGTAGCAGGGACTGCGTAGCCAACAGGCGAAGCGTAGTGGTCGAGATCATTTTTAATACCACCAGAAAGCAAAAGATTACAATTAGAGATGCCCGTTATTTTATGGAGGGGTCCAATGGATGCGAAACTACTTGAAATCCTGGTCTGCCCAATTTGCAAGGGCCCATTGTTGTACCGCAAGGCCGAAAATGAGCTGATCTGCAAGGCGGACCGGCTGGTCTATCCGATCCACGACGGAATTCCGGTGATGCTGGAAGAGGAAGCTCGCGAACTCAAGCCCGGCGAGAAACTCTGAATGCGTTTTGCGGTGCTCATACCCGCGCGCATGGCGTCGCAACGCCTGCCCGGCAAACCGTTGGCCGACCTGCTTGGCAAACCGCTTATTCTGCATGTCTGCGAGCGGGCTCGGGAAAGCGGCGCAGAACTCGTGCTGGTGGCCACGGATGATTTGCGCATACGCGATGTCTGCAGAGCTGCCGGCTTTCGGGCGGAGATGACCCACGCTGACCACATTTCCGGAACCGATCGCATTGCCGAAATGACTGACCGCCTTGATTGGAACAAGAGCGACATCGTGGTGAATTTGCAAGGCGACGAACCTCTCATGCCGGGCATTGATATCCGTCAAGTGGCGACGCTGCTGGATGCACATGCGAATGCGCAACTGGCGACCTTGTGCACGCCCATCCACGACTTGGAGGAATTCCTCAATCCTGACGTAGTCAAATTGGTGTCTGATCAGGCCGGAAATGCGCTGTATTTCAGCCGCGCGCCCATACCCTGGAACCGTGAGGGCGCGCGGGCGGGCTTGATCTCGCAACAGCAGTGGCGAGGCGCGCTGCGCCACATCGGCCTGTATGCCTATCGCATTGAAGCACTTCGGCAACTGGCTGCCGCGCCACCCTGCGAACTGGAACAACTGGAAAAACTCGAACAGCTGCGCGCCGTATGGCTGAAAATGCGGATAGCCGTGGACGTGGCACGTGAAACTCCGGGACCGAGCGTGGATACGCCGGGAGATCTAAAGCGTGCCGCCATTTTGTTGCGAAACTCGCAATGATGGAGGCCGGCACAGCCGGGTGTGCGCGGCGCGCGACCGGCGTTCTCTTTATTTGCATGGGAAGTATCTGTCGCTCACCCACGTAGGAAGGCGTATTCCGAAAACTGAGCCGGGATCTGGCGCTGCAGATGAAACTGCAAATTGATTCCGCCGGGACACATGCCTATCACATGGGCGAGCCACCGGACAAGCGCGCCATGCTTGCGGCACGTGAGCGCGGCATCGACATCAGTCAGCACCTGAGCCGTGTGATGACACGCGTCGGTTTCGATACCTTTGATTATATACTTGCCATGGATAAGGAAAATCTTAACCACCTAAGGGATATGCAGCCTCCTGATAACCGCACTGAAGTACACCTGTTATTGGAATTTGCCGAAGCCTGCCCGGTGGCCGAAGTACCTGATCCCTATTTCGGTGGCCCAAAGGGTTTTGCTCAAGTTCTGGATCTGACCGAGCAGGGTAGTCGGGGTCTGCTCCGGTACATTTGCCAAACACAGGGCATAACGCCGGAAAATTTATAGAACGCAAAAAATCTGCCTGGCATCGAGCTGGGCAGCTTGAATGCATGTCTTGCTTTTTTCTATTCCGTGTTACGCTCGGTACTGACCGTCTCCGATCTGGCCTCATTCTTTTGCGCCTTGGGCGCATCGCCTTGTTCACGAGCACGATATAGCGGGATGGTACTGTCTTCGCGTGACTGGCTTGCATCTTGCTGCAGGGATTGTTCTGTGGAATGTTTTTCAATCGGTACGGGAGCTTGCGGCGCACGCAATGATTCGGATGGCGGACTGCTCTGCAAGTTAGGGGCGGAGTCGGTGTGATTCTCCTGGCGTTTTTCATCCTGCACCAGGTTGTTGCCCGTGTCCTTGCTTCCTTCATAACGCCGGCGGCGGCGTCCGCCGCGGCGCCCGCGACGTGTGCTACGGCCGCGATTGCCGTGCTGGTTGTCGCGTTCCGGTGGACGATTTTCCGTTGCGGATGGTGGAGCGGCCGGAGCTGCTGTGGACGCGCTGGTATTTTCCCGAGCCATATCAAGCTGCGAGGCGATGCGTTCCGGTACCGGTGCACGGTCTTGTGGACGTTCCTGAGGCCGCGGTTGAGGCCGCGGTTGCGGGCGGTTCTGGAGGTAGGGCTGTGTGTGCTCCTGAGGTGGGCGTGACTGGTTACGTTCCTGGGGACGGGCTTGATTGCTGCTGCGCTCATGGCGGCGTGGGCTGGATGCGGTTTGACGTCCACGATCACGATTACGATCGCGGTTGCGGTCACGATTCTCCCAGTGGTTTTCCTCATGCTTAATCGGACGCGGACGCGATGGCTGGGCCGGAGTGGCACCTTCGCCGCTGCCGAACAAGGCACGCCACAAACGCGTCACAGCTCCGGGTTTGCGCGGAGCATCCACCCGAGACACGGGTGCCGGTGTGGCCGGTGCGATGCCTTTTACCGCCGGTTCCGGTGCAAGTTCACGCTTGGTCTGCATGCCTGGTAATGGCGCAGGTGCAGGTTCTGTTATTAGCTTGTAACTGGTGTTGACCGCGCCCGGTTGCTGCAATTCATCATCACGCAGCCGCTGGATGTCATAGCGCGGCGAGTCAATGTGCGGGTTTGGCACCAGCACCACGCTTACGCCGCAGCGCTTTTCCACTTCTGAGATGATCGGACGCTTTTCGTTCAGTAGGAACGTGGCGATTTCCACCGGCAGTTGCGCCACCACGAGTGAGGTGCGGTCCTTCAGGGCTTCTTCCTCGATGAGGCGCAGCACCGAGAGCGACATGGATTCAACGCCACGGATATGACCTTCGCCGTTGCAGCGCGGACACACCACCTGGGTGGATTCACCCAGCGATGGCCGCAGGCGCTGGCGCGACATTTCCAGCAAGCCAAAGCGCGAGAGCTTGCCTACCTGCACGCGGGCGCGGTCCATCTTGAGCGCGTCGCGCAGACGATCTTCGACTTCGCGCTGGTTCTTGGGCGGACCCATGTCTATGAAGTCAATAACGATCAATCCACCCAGATCGCGCAGCCGCAATTGGCGTGCCACCTCGTCCGCGGCTTCCAGATTGGTGCGCAGGGCGGTTTCCTCGATGTCGCCGCCCTTGGTGGCGCGCGAGGAGTTCACGTCTATGGATACCAGTGCTTCGGTATGATCAATGACCACAGCGCCACCGGAGGGCAGACGCACATCGCGGCCGAAGGCGGCTTCGATCTGGCTTTCGATCTGGTAACGGGTGAACAGCGGTACGCTGTCTTCGTAATGCTTGAGCTTGGTGAGACTTTGCGGCATCACCTGTTCCATGAAATGCCGCGCTTCCTGATACATTTTCTCGTCATCCACCAGGATTTCGCCCACGTCGGTGCGCAGGTAATCACGCAGCGCACGGATGATGACGTTGCTTTCCTGGTAGATCAGGAATGGCCCGACCCGGCCCACGGAAGCTTTCTCGATTGCTTCCCATACCTGGATGAGGTAATCCAGATCCCATTGCAATTCTTCGACGTTGCGCCCCACACCGGCGGTGCGGATGATGATGCCCATGCTGTCGGGTATGCGCAGAGCAGCAAGGGCTTCGCGCAGTTCGTCCCGGTCGTCGCCTTCCACCCGTCGCGACACGCCGCCGGCGCGCGGGTTGTTGGGCATGAGTACCAGAAAACGTCCTGCCAGGCTGATGAACGTGGTGAGCGCGGCGCCTTTGTTGCCGCGTTCCTCTTTGTCCACCTGCACCACCAGTTCCTGGCCTTCCTGGAGCAGTTCGCGGATATTGAGCCGGCCGGACAGATCGGCACCGGGTTTGAAATACAGCCTGGAAATTTCCTTCAGGGGCAAAAAGCCGTGACGTTCGTAGCCGTAATCCACGAAGCAGGCTTCGAGGCTAGGCTCGATACGGGTGATCCGGCCCTTGTAGATATTGGCTTTTTTTTGTTCTCGGGAAGGAACTTCAATATCGAGATCGTAGAGTTTCTGGCCGTCCACCATGGCCACACGCAACTCTTCCGGTTGCGTTGCATTCACCAGCATTCTTTTCATGTTGTTTCTCGCAGACGCTCAACCACGGTCTGCGCAAGATCACGGTAGGCCGGACGGCCCTGAGGCGGGATTTTCTAAAACCTCATTTACTGGGCGCCGCACACAGGCGGCAGCCAAAAAAATCCTACCTAGGCTGCAAATCGGCGCATCATGACCATGCGAGGCATGGGAGCGCAGTTCTGACGGCGCTCAAACCCGGTCATTCGGGCCTGCGACGTCCTAATATACACACGGGGCTGCTGGATTGAGCACGGCAGACCCCACCTATAAAACCTTGCAAAACCCCTTACGGGGCCTTTCAGGTGGTGGCGCGAGGCTGTGTGTTTTGTTCACGGCTCAGCCACCTGTCGGATACTATAACAGCGCAACCGCGCCCCATCAACGACCCGAAGGCTTTTATTTTCAGGAGCTTATGTGGACAACCTCCCGCTAAAAGCGCGGCGTCTGCCTGTTGGCGATGAGGACGCGCAACAACGGCTGGACAATTTCCTGTTTCGTCAGCTCAAGGGCGTACCCAAGGGTCATGTGTACCGGCTGCTGCGCACCGGTCAGGTGCGGGTCAACGGGCGGCGCGCCAAACCGGATTACCGCCTGGAAAATGGCGATGAGATACGCATCCCGCCGGTGCGTGCAGCCGAAACGGCTCAGATCACCAAGCCGGGAAGCCGCCAAATCGCGGCCCTGCAGGCGGCGATTGTGTATGAAGACGACCAGCTGCTGGTGGTCAACAAACCCGCCGGCATGGCGGTGCACGGGGGCAGTGGCCTCAGTTTCGGCGTGATCGAGGCCTTGCGCTCCATGCGGCCGGAGGCGCGCACGCTGGAACTGATGCATCGGTTGGATCGGGATACCAGCGGCTGTCTGGTCATTGCCAAGAAACGCAGCGTCTTGCGGACACTGCATGCCGCCTTGAGGGCCGGCGGCGTGGAGAAACGTTATCTGGCCTTGCTGGCTGGCGCGTGGTCCGGTGGCGAGCGTCAGGTACGGCTCGCGCTGGAGAAAAACATCTTGCAAAGTGGTGAACGCCGGGTCCGGGTAGCGGAGCAGGGCAAGGACTCGGAAAGCCGTTTCCGGCCGTTGCAGAAATTCAACGGTGCGGTACTGGTGGAAGTGGCGATTCTTACCGGCCGTACCCATCAAATCCGAGTGCACGCAGCCCATCTTGGCCATCCGGTGCTGGGAGACGATAAATACGGCGACCGCGAAGCCAATAAACGATTCAGAACATTGGGTTTGAAACGCATGTTCCTGCATGCCAGCAGCCTGAGCTTTGATCATCCCGCGACGGGTGAACCGCTGCTGGTGAGCGCACCGCTCGACGACAATCTCAAGGCTGTATTGGATCGCATGGAAGACAAAGGCTAAGGCAGGGCCACGCCGGCTTCGCGCAGAAAGCGGCACAGAGTTATCAGCGGCAAGCCTATTAACGCGGTGGGATCTTGCGATTCGACGGACTCAAGCAGGCCGATCCCCAACCCCTCGGATTTGAAACTGCCCGCGCAGTTGTAGGGCTGCTCCGCGTACAGATAATGCTCAACCTCAGCGGCGCTCAACGACCGGAACCGTACGCGGGTCTGGTCTAGGTGTTCCTGTGATTGCTGCGTGCGTGTGTCCAGCACACACAGGCCCGTAAAGAAGAGCACGCTTTGTCCGGATAGAGCGGTCAGTTGCGCCACGGCACGTTCATGGCTTCCCGGCTTGCCCAGGATGACGCCATCCAGAGCCGCCACCTGATCGGACCCGATAATGATGCTGCCTGCATAACGCGTGGCCACAGTTTGGACCTTGGCACGGGCCAAGCGCCGCACCATTATTTGGGGCGTTTCGCCGTTGTGTGGCATTTCGTCCAGGCTGGGTGCAGCATACCTGAATGCCAAGCCCAAACGTTCCAACAAGGCGCGGCGGTACGGAGAGCTGGAAGCGAGGATGATCTGCATAGTGGCGAATCGCGCTAAGTTGGTGATGGCCAAGGAGCAATGAAAACAAGGGCTTGGAGCTGTCCTGTTTTGACAAGGGTGGTCACGAAACGTATCATAACGCGCTTATGTCAGGTGCTTTACCGGAATACTTGGACCTGATGCGAGCAGGCCCGCTGCCCATCCGGTTGGCCGGCCAGGTGAGCCTTGACGCCATGCCCAGGCTGCGTGATGTGCTTGCGGATTCCGGCGGCGAGGCTGCGGTTGAATTGCAGGCTTTGGGCGAGGCCGGTCACAAGATTGTACGGGGCCAGGCGCGTGCGGCTCTTGATCTGATTTGCCAACGTTGCTTTGGAAACATGAAATTTCCGGTAACAGTGGATTTCAATTTAATGTGGGTGCGGAGCGAAGACGACACGGCTCGGCTGCCGGAAGCATACGAACCGCTAGTGTCTGCCACGGGCAATGTGAAGCTGATAGAGCTTGTTGAGGATGAGCTGTTGCTGGCGCTGCCGATGGTCGCGCTGCATGCACCATCCACAAACTGCAGCAGGAATGTGCCGCGAGCTGCGCCGCGGCATAAACAGAAAAGTACGGGCGCCGCGCCGGCCAGACCGTTTGCGGCACTGAAGGCGCTGAAACGCCATTGAATGTGAAAGTTTTAATCAGGAGTTCATCATGGCTGTCCAGAAAAGTCGCGTATCACCTTCCCGTCGCGGTCAGCGCCGCTCTCACGACTCGCTCATCGGGCCGACATTGTCCGTTGACAAGACCACGGGCGAAACCCACCGCCGGCATCACGTTGGTGCCAACGGCCAGTATCGCGGCAAGAGAATTTTGAATGTACCGCAGGAAGACTGAGTACATTCTTTAGAGGTACCCTTTGATCTTCGGAATCGCCGGGACAACGCACGTTGTTCCGGTGATTTTTATCCGATGCCCGCCAAGTGACGCAGGCTACGGCACCATACGCGAGGGCGCACAGCTTTCAACTCCGTGGCATGAACAACAATACCGTCACGATTGCACTCGATGCCATGGGCGGCGACCATGGTCCTTCCGTGGTGGTACCGGCCGCCGTGGACATGCTTTCCA
>JBOIAY010000051.1:0-5756 GCA_050739255.1 Gammaproteobacteria bacterium | reverse complement strand
GTAACGCAACTACTTTACCCTCGTGCATGGCGTACTCCTCTTGCTGAAATGGTTCTACACAAACTCATTGTCAGCAGGTACGCCGCCTTTTTCAAACCGCCCGTACACCACTTTCAAGCATAGCTCGCACGCGACCTCCGGAGATCATAATGCAAGAAAACCGTGATAAGAGACAACTAATTATCGGATGTGGTACCGGCCGTTGCGGCACCGTGTCCTTGGTGAAAATATTGAACAGCCAAGCCGGGATCTCGGTGCTTCATGAGGGAGTAACTAGCGATAGAAGATTTCATCATCTTGTTCCCTGGTATGAAGGGGAGACACAACTATGGTCTTGGTTGACTGAGCTTGAGGCACTGACCAATAATGCCAAGTGGTATGGCGATGTGGGTCCTTACTTTCTTCCTTACCTTCCGAAGTTATTCAAACGCTATCCAGCATCACGCGCCATCTGCCTTGAAAGGAACAGGAAGGAAGTAATCAGAAGCTATCTACAGAAAACCGAGGGAAGAAACCACTGGTACCGATACAAAGGCGTCGGTTGGGCAGAGGATCCGGAATGGGATCACGCTTTCCCTGATTATGCCGAACCGGATAAATCCAAAGCCCTTGGTTTATATTGGGATCAGTATCACTGCACGGCCAGTGAGTATTGTGCGCTGTACCCAGATAATTTCATTTTGCTGCCCATGACCGCGCTGAATGAGACCAATGGCCGTTTGAAAATACTGAAATTTATCGGATATGACGGGCCAGGGATGTTTGAGGGACGATTCCATGCGAATGAATCTTACAAAAATCGTCTGAGGAAATCACTGATGCGTTTATCTTCGTTGTTCAGGGCTAATGACCACATTTAGGGAAGCTTTGATTTATTCTCTTTCCCGTCATACCGGCGGGCCGGTATCCAGTAAACAATTAATTTCTCTGGATTCCGGCTTTCGCCGGAATGACGAAATCGAGACATGGGTAAATAAATCAGACCTTCCTTAGAATGAAATGACGATACTGATTCTGCAGTTTGTGATTTTGTGCCTGGTGGCCACGGCCATAGTGCTGTGGGGGCTACATTTTCCGTATCCATCGCCGCTGATCCGGCACTGGCTCCCGATACGCAAGCGCTGGCCTGAGGCGCAAATCCGAGATTGGCTCAAAACCGGACGATTTCAACGATCATTTCTAGGTTACTTTTACCGTGATCCAGAACGTGTACCGCCGCCCGGGAGCAGCATGCTTGCCCCCGCAGACGGGCTGGTGACCAGTGCCGAAGTGCGTGACGAAGTGCGTTATCTGGTGATCGCACTCAGTTTCTGGGACATGCACGTACAGCGCAGTCCGGTGTCCGGCAGGGTAGTTAAAGTGGAATCGCGCGGAGATGACTTCATGGACGGGGAGGGGCGGGAGTTTGCGTTTCTCAGGGACAAACCCTGTCCGGTACAAAAGCGCGTGGTGATTTCATCCGATGCAGGAAAAATCGCGGTGCGCTTGATTACCAGTCTGGCCGCGCGCCGCATCGAGACTTGGGTCGGGGAGGGCGAGGGGATTGTGCGCGGCCAGAGAATCGGCAGGATATTATTGGGTAGCACCGTAGTGCTTGAGCTGCCGGCGGCCATGACCCTTATGGTGCAAATCGGCGAACGTGTCTGGGCAGGAGAGACTGCCGTTGCTGAAGGGTTGCCCTCTCCATGAATGGTTTTTTGTGGGCATCCGGTCATTTGGGCTGGGGCATTTTTTCACTGGCCTTCTTTACTGGTCTGTGGTGGCTGCTGTTTGATTTATGCTGGCGTTTGAAGAGCATCAGAACCGGCTGGCTTTTGATGATAATGGCCGTAGGTTGGGTTATCGGGATCGGACTCATTTTTCTGGGATTTTATATTTGCAATCGGTGAAACCACTTAAACTCGGGAGCCAATTCTGCCATCGCAAACTCCCTGGTGCTTTGTGGGGGCGACGGCCCCCGTCGCGATTATCGTGGCGCGGACCAATGGTCCGCTGGCCACTCCCGCAAGATCATCACCCTTCGGGCGCCGCGCCCACACTGGATTCTGCTCAACGAGGTGAGAGCTCTTGATCCGGGCGATCTGTACTTTGGCCTGGTGTATCGGCATAATGGCTCAGTCGGCAGGATTGCCTTAAATATTTGCCTCAAGTTGAACGTCGGCCGCTGCATTTGATTTCAAATTAACAGCAATAGGCTTTCCCGACTCTTGGCAGAGTCGGTTTGTCTGCGCATTTAAGTTGAGACGGTCCAACCGTTCATCGCGGATATTGCGCCGTTCATCCAGCTAATGCCCACATTAGCTAATGCGACCACTACACTTCGCCTGAAACAAGCTCATCCAGTTGAGTAAATCTTGTTAGTAACTCACTGATTTGACAATAAATTGGACTGGTTACATTGAGGCTGGCGTCATAAAGCCGGTCTTCCGGGTTTTACCCACTAAACCTGAATAGCACGGCACCGAAACATGAGCACTGCACGACATTTGCTTGATTCTGAGGGAATAAGCCGGAAACATCGGCTGAACCTGTACCTTATTTCCACGGGCATTTGCTCACTGCTTTTCATGTCTGGCGTGCAAGCCGGCACGGTGGTGACCAACCAACTGATAAGCCAAACCACCCAAACGCAGACCAATATCCCCGTCACGTTCGGACAGATATTCAAAGCTGGCGACGTGCCATCCGGTGAGACCGTCAGCGCCACACTGAACGGCCAACCGATTACCTTGCAGGTGGATGCCAAGGCCACCAATCCGGACGGCAGCCTGCGCCACGCGGTCTTGACGGCGCTGATTCCATCCCTTGCGGGTGATGTTACCGAACCGCTGGCAATCTCCACGGCTTCACCTGCGACACCGAGTTCGCCGGTTACCCTTACACAACTGTTGGCAACCTCTTTTGATGCCACGGCCTCATTGAATATCGGAGGAACCGTTTATAGCGCTGACGCCAAAGCACTATTGCAGGCGGCACAAACCGCTAATTCCTGCAAGCCCCTGAGTACGGCAAATGCCACTGGCTGCACCATCTGGTTATCCGGGCCGCTGGTCAGTGAGTGGATCGTCGGCGGGCCGGTAAAGATCTCCGGCGGCAGCGCGAATCCGAATATCAATGTGTATTTCAACGTGCGCGCCTATGCGGGAACCACCAGCGGGTCCATTGCATATGCCCGGGTGAATATCGTGGTGGAAAATGCCTGGGCCTACACCCCGCAGGTCCAGCCGCAATATACCGCCACCCTGACCTCTGGATCCGCCACTTATACCAGTCCGGCACTGACGCAATACGCCTACACTCGTTGGCATCAGGTTCTGTGGTGGAACAATGTGCAGCCCAGCGCCTATCTGCAGGCTGACACCCAGTACATTCAATCAACCGGCGTGATTTCGCGCTACGAGGTGCTGCAACCGGATGACGCGTTTCTAAGCGGCCTGATCCAATCCTGTGCCCCGCTTGATTATTGTGATCAAACTCAACACATGGGTAACGAAGGCGCGCAAGCAGCCATCGGGCCGTTGCCGCAATGGACCTCAGTTTACGTTATTGACCCGGATATCCGGGCGTACAACTGGATGCTGGCAAATACGGATGCACTGGGCGCTTACAGCATCCACTACCGCGATCAAACGACAGGCGAACCGGTCAGCATTATCAAACACCCTTACGTGACCATGGCCGACTGGGCCAATGCCGACACACTCGCAAATGGGAGCGGACCCAGCGCCGCCGAATACAAGGCTGACCTGCTTCCAAACTGTGTGAACGATACGGTGGTTACAGGTTGTTCAACCGACTTTTATGGTACCGGCAACCCCGATCAATGGGACAATGCGCACCAGCCGGATGAGGGTTACGTGCCTTACATTGTGACGGGATCCTTCTATTACATGGAGGAAATGGCGTTCGGAGCCTCCAACAATGAGATTTGGTCGAATGAAACATACCGCGGGCTTTCGCAAGGTCTGATTGACGCCCCGCACAGCCAAGTCCGCGGTAAGGCATGGGTCTTGCGTGAAATGGCGGACGCTGCGTATCTTTTACCAGATACTTATCCTCTCAAAACCGAGTTCACGGCTGATGTGAATAATAGCCTGAATGACTTTAATTCCACCTATACCAATAATCCCAACGCCAATGCGCTTGGCATCATGAACAGCAGCACGCTGCCGTACTCCATGAACGGGGGCACGCAAAATGCAATGGCCCCTTGGCAGGATGACTTTCTTACCTGGTCGGCTGGACACGCAGCGGAACTGGGTTTCACGGGTGCGAGCGCTTTCCGGGATTGGCTCGCGAAATTCCAGATTGGCCTGATGACGGACTGGCTGAGCAATCCCAGCCAGGGATACTGCTGGCTGGAGGCTTCCGCCTATAACGTTGTAGTCAGGGATTCATCTGGAAACTTCCTGTCCTCAATGACTGCAGTGTATGGTGCCAGCTTCCCGAGCCTGGTCGGGCTGTCCTGCAATTCTCCGGCGATGGTGGCCGCAATCGCACAACAACAAAACCAACCCTGGCAGGCGGGCGAGATGGTGGGATATCCGAGTTCGACCACCGGGTTTCCGGCCAACCTGCAAGTCGGAATAGCTGCGGCGGCGGACAGCAGCCTTCCGAATGCCCAGGCAGCCTGGCAGACTTTCCAGGGCCGCTCCGTGCAGCCAAACTATAGCGATGGTCCACAATTTGCCGTCCTCCCGCGTTACTTGCCTTCCGTACCCATTGTGAACATCTACGCGAGTCCGAATGCGGTTGCGGCGGCAGGAAGCAGTACGACGCTGTACTGGAGCGCCAGCAATGCCGCTAGTTGTTCCGCGAAATGGACCTCCAGCATCGCCACCTCGGGCAAGGCGGGCAGCGGGACAATTAACGGGACCACCACTTATCCGATCACGTGTACCGGCCCCCATGGCACGACTAACGCTTCCGTTAGCGTATCCATCGCCAGCGCCGCGGCGCCGCCTCCATCGAATCCTCCCCCTTCAAATCCTCCACCGTCCGATCCCTCGGCCACGAAGGCGGGAGGGGGCGCGATGGGATGGTTTGGGTTGGTGTTCCTGATGGGACTTCTTGGCTGGTCGGAGGTCCGACGCCGCTCGGCATTGAAAGATTAGAAGCCGTCAGATCATGTGATCCTGGTAATCTTGGCCCGCCTATTCGGCGGGTCATTTGTTTGTACTCAAACAAAACCCGCTCACTGTGGCTACAGGATAGTCCGCACCAAATATACTTGGGAAGCTCTGAATAATTCCGTTCGTGCTGAGCCCTTCGACTCTGCTCAGGAGAGCCCCTTCGATTTTGCTCAGGACAGACCTGTCGAAGCATGAACTGAATTTTCTTTAGTACATTCAATGTGTTAAAGATCACCCTTCGACAAGCTCAGGGCGAACAGAAGATAAGTCGGGGTTTTCCTTGGTTTTAAGCAGCCACCATCGGCCACTCTCACTTATAGGTTGTCTCTGGTACACTGAACATAATATGGACCATCCGGGGAACACCCCGCTATGAAACGACTCAGGATTGATTTGATCGCGGCCGCGCGGCCCAATTTCATGAAAGTGGCGCCCCTGTTTCACGCCCTGCGCGAGGAACCTTGGTGCAGTGTGCGGCTGGTGCATACCGGCCAGCACTACGACCAGAACATGTCGGACACCTTCTTCAAGGATCTGAACATGCCGCCACCCGGCCTGCATCTGGGCGTGGGCAGTGGCAGTCATGCCGAGCAAACCGCCAGAGTGATGCTGGCCTATGAAGGC
>JBOIAY010000050.1:0-7072 GCA_050739255.1 Gammaproteobacteria bacterium | reverse complement strand
GAGATGAGGGTCATGCCTCCCACCAGGGAGGTGGCCTTGAACAGAGCGCGGGACATGAAGCTAGGATCCTGACACAGGGTATTCAAAGGCCCGCATGATACCGGCCTTGTCTATCCGCCGCCATGCGCGCAATGCCGGAGAAAGCTTGAGGATGCTGACTTTCGTTGCGAAAACATGGCCAAATCCGTATAGTACGCAGCCTTTCCAGCCGCCACGGGGCGGCACAACCCGGTTTTCCAGGAGTCTTACCTTGGCGAATACCAAGCAATCAAAGAAGCGCGCGCGCCAGTCCGTGGCCCATCGCGAACACAACGCGGCCATGCGCTCCATGGTGCGCAGCTACATCAAGAAAGTGGCGAAGCTCGCCGCCGAAGGCAAAAAGACAGAGGCCGAAGCCGCCTACAAGGAAGCCGTACCGGTCATTGACCGCATCGCCGACAAGGGTCTGATCCATCATAACAAGGCCGCACGCCACAAGAGCCGCCTGAACGAACGCATCCGGGCCATCAAAGCCTGAACGCTACGCACTCTAAAGCAAAGCAAAAATGCCGGCAGAGCCGGCTTTTTTATTGCCCGCCGGCGTGCCATAGTCGGTACATCTATCCATCCCAAAGGACACGAGCATGAAAAACGGTACTCTACTGGGCATCCTGCTGGGCATACTCCCGTTAGCCGGCTTTGCGGCCGATACCGCCACGGTGCCGGCGCCGTTGCGTACGGACATACTTCAGCTCATCAACATGACTGGCGTCGCTCATATAGGAGTGCTGATGGGCAATGCGCTGTCCCAGCAGTTGGTCAACAACCTCCAGGCTTCCCACCCGGACATCTCACCCAAGGCGTTCGCCATCATCAAGGATGAAACCAACGAAATGCTGGCGGATCCCCACACCACGGACCGGCTCGTGCAAATGCTGGTGCCGATCTACGCGAAGTATTACAGTGATAACGATGTGCGTCAGATGATCGCCTTCTACAAGACTCCATTGGGGCAGAAAATCATCCGCAACAACCCCGCGATCGCCAGGGCCAGCCTGCAGGACGGTGAACAGTGGGGCAAAGACGTGCTGACACCGGAACTGGTCAGGCGCATCAAGGAGCGCTTCCAGCAGGAAGGCATCAAACTCAAACAACCGGGTGAACCACCGAAGTAAACCGACGCGGCACTCCACGGAAATGTAGGGTGCGGGTGAGGCGCCAGTCGAACTCCAACAAGAGATCATGAAAATGTTGGGGTTCGCAGACACAAACCTACGCAAGAATGATGTTTTATCCAGCTTGACCAAGCAGCCTGGCGAGCGTTGCGTGTTCATCCGCAGTCAAGCTCTCGCCATTACTCTGCGCGGCTTGGTAATGCGTCAGCGCCTCTTTGTGTTCACCGAGTTTGTCCCAAGCCTGGCCCCAGGCGAGTTCCAGTGCACTCCAGCCGGGGGTGTATTGGGAAGCCTCAGCATATTTCTGAATCGCTGCTTTGTAGTTGCCTTGCGCGGCCAAGGCATCACCCCAGTATTTCAGCGGATCGCACCAGTGCGGACCGAGCGCATTGGCCTGCTGGAATTTCACAATCGCAATCGCATACTTCTGGTGGCGCAGCAGCGCCAAGCCCCAGCTTTGATAAGCCATGGGCAGTGAGGGTGCGAGATTCACAGCGGCTTGATAGACCTTTTGTGCCTGCGGCCAATCACCGCGATGGTCTGCGATGTCACCCTTGAAGCGGTAGCAATCCACGAAGTGGCCGCCCTGTGCGATGGCGGCATCGGCCTTGTCTGGATAACCAGCCAGTTCCTCGGCCAGTCCCAGCGTGCATTGAGGCGGGCTGTTGAAATCGCCTTGTAAAGCCGGGTGCTGGGTAATCATGGCAGCCAGCGCTTCAAGCTCGCTCACCGCCTGCGGATAATTCTGTTGGTCGAGCGCCATCAGTCCTTGCACATATTGGGTGGCGGCGATTACATAGTTATCACTGCTGGCACCGGGTGAGGTTTGCAGGATGAAGCTTGCCTGCCGGTCCGCATGCATGCGTGCCAGCATCTCGGCATCCAGAGGTGCGTCCTGGTTCGTGAGCGTGCCCACCCCGCCGTGTGCCGTTTCATCGTCCACGAGTTCCTGGTGTACAGCCGGCAGGTCCATGCGTAATTGATCCTGGTTCGAGTAATAGAGTTCCGGCATGCTGGCGGCGAACCAGGAGCCCCGGTGTGCATGCTGCTCCATGCTACGGCCTGTCTGGTACGCGGCTTCCTGTTCACCGAGCTGCATCTGTGCGTTTTGAAGGTTGGCGTAAGCTATCCAGAACTTGGGGTTGACACGGATGGCTTCACGGTATTTATCCACGGCCGCCGCGTTCTGATTCATGTCAGTCAGTCCATTGCCCCAGGCATTCAGCAGCCATGGACGGGTCTTGGCGGATGCTGCCGGCAATACTTCCATTACCAAGGCAATGGCATCCGCATCTCGGCCATGCTCTTCCAGATAATTGGCAAAATTGTAGGGTTCGGCCCGACCAAAAACATACTCCGCGGCACTCGTGAGCAGCGCCGGCAGTGAGCCCGGTGGACCCGTGAATGTTTTGGCGATAAAGCCGGTGCCACGCACTGTGAACGCGATCTGGTTTGCATGCTGCACTACGTCGCCGTTGATCTGAACCTGGTGACCGAGCCAGGCATCCAGATTGCGGCGTATGTCGCCGATGGTCACGTGCACGTCGGGAACCTGCAATCTGATGTCATTGCTCCAGGCATTATGCACAGGCAATGACGTCTCATGACTGCGGGTGGCAACTTGCAAAGCATACAGTTTATCCAGGAAGTCGCTCGCCACCACCGTACCGTTGTTGCCGGTGGCGGCAAACGCCGATGGTACCTGAAACTGGTTCACCACCACTGATTGGTCCCGTATGGCAGCGATGACCCCGTACACGATCACGGCCACCACCGCCAGCGCAGCCATGCTTAATACACCCTGATACACCATCCGCAGACGTTCATGATGGCGCTGGCTGTGCAACTGCCCATGCTGGGCACGTAACATCTGACTATGAAGCTTCAGATTTTCTTCCTGAAGCTCGTGAGTGCGTTCCAGGTGTTCGCGCTGGACCCGGGACAAGGCAATCTGTTCGTCGAGATATCGGGCCGCGCGTTCCGACATTTGCGGGCTCTCGCCCGCCTTGCCCATGGCGAGAGACGCTGCAAATCCCTTGTCCTTGCCTGACAGTTCGTCGTTCATGGTTAGTCCAACCGGCCGCCTGATTCTAGGCGCTAGGATACTCCCGGACGGCATTGTTCGGGAGGCAAGTTGGCCGTTTGCATGGCTTCCAGGCGCTGCATGATTTTCTGGCACAGTTCGCAGGTACCTTCACCGGACAAGCCGGATATCCGGAATACCGGGCCTTTCCAGCACAGACCTTTGACGATGGTTGCGCACCGCAACTCACGTTCATCACCGGGAAGGAGATCAATCTTGTTGAGCACCAGCCAGCGTTCCTGCTGCGCCAGCTCCGGGCTGAATTTCTCCAATTCACCGATGATGGCTTTTGCATCCTTGACGGGATCGCCGCTACCCTCGTACGGCGCCACATCAATCAGATGCAGCAGCAAGCGCGTGCGTTGCAGATGCTTGAGAAATCGGATGCCGAGTCCGGCGCCTTCTGCAGCTCCTTCAATCAAGCCGGGAATATCCGCCATGACGAAACTTTGGTGTTCACCCACCGATACGACGCCGAGATTAGGATAGAGCGTGGTGAAAGGATAGTCCGCGACTTTTGGACGCGCCGCCGAGACCGTACGGATGAGTGTGGACTTGCCGGCATTGGGCAGACCCAGCAGCCCCACGTCCGCCAGCACCTTGAGTTCCAGCCGCAATGTGCGCCGCTCACCGGGTGAACCGGGCGTGGATTGACGCGGTGCGCGGTTCACACTGCTCTTGAAGCGGGTGTTGCCCAGACCGTGAAAACCGCCCTGCGCCACGCGCAGGCGCGCATCGGCATTCACCAGATCGCCCAGGAGTTCCTGGGTGTCCACGTCGTACACCAACGTGCCGGCCGGCACCGGCACGATCAGATCCTCGCCGCTGCGGCCGGTCATGTCGCTGCCCATACCTTTCCCGCCGCGCTGGGCTTCAAACGTGCGCCTGGTGCGGAAATCCGCCAGGGTGTTGAGTCCGCTGCGCGCTTCCAGATGCACGCTGCCGCCGTCGCCGCCGTCGCCACCGTCCGGGCCGCCGAAGGGAATGAATTTTTCGCGGCGGAAACTTACGGCGCCATTGCCGCCGTCACCGGCGATGACCTTGATGATGGCTTCGTCAACAAATTTCATAACGACATACCTGTAGGAATGATCTACAGACCGCGATTAATTATTTTGTGTGAGCGGCGATACTCGCCGCGATCATCGCGGTCGGGACGACCGCTCCCACAGGCATCATGTCTCACTCCTCACTCCTCACTCCTCACTCCTCACTCCTCACTCCTCACTCCTTACGCCTCACCCCTCACTCTTTGAGATCACTGACAAAAAACCCCGGTCTCCCGGGGTTTACATTCATTCGTATACTGGCGTGATGCTTATTTCGCATCCGCCACCACACTCACAACACGGCGTTGCGGCCGGCCCTTGAGATCGAACTTGATCTTGCCCGGCGCCTTGGCAAACAGCGTGTGATCGCGGCCCATTCCCACATTCACGCCGGCATGATACTGGGTGCCGCGCTGGCGAATAATGATGTTGCCCGCGACTACCTGCTGGCCGCCGTAGAGCTTCACACCCAGGCGTTTCGATTCGGAATCGCGGCCGTTACGAGTACTGCCACCTGCTTTCTTGTGTGCCATGTTCGCTTAACCTATGGACTCAACCGGCCTGGATGCCGGTGATCTGGACTTCGGTATAGGACTGCTTGTGCCCCGCGCGGCGGCGGTAATTCTTGCGCCGGCGCATCTTGAAGATGAAAATCTTGTCGCGACGGCCCAAACCCTTGACGGTGCCGGTAACCTTGCCGCCCTTCACAAAGGGCGCACCCAGCACGGGGGCCGCGTCGTCCCGGCCTACCAGCAGCACGCGGTCAAATTCCACCGCCGCGCCGGCCTCGGCCTCGAGTTTCTCGATGCGGATCAGGTCGCCTTCGCTCACCCGGTACTGCTTGCCACCGGTTTCAATCACCGCATACATTGGAAATCTCCGAAAAACGCCGTGGAAATGCCATCAAAGGGCGCGAATTCTAAGGCCTTACGGCTTGCGGGTCAAACCGGAGCCTAACATCTGGTCGGATGCGCCTTGACACCCCCCATGGCCACCCCTAGCATCGCCTTTCCCGCGGGCTTTTCTAACAATATCGCGAAATCCTCATGGTTCGAACATCCACCTCTCTCAAGCCCGTCAGCCATTTGCCGGAGCTGGGCGCCTTGCACGGTCTCATTGATGAGGATTTCCGCGCCACGGATCGCTTTATCCGCCAGGAGCTGCGCTCCGATGTGGTGCTCATCAATCAATTGAGTGAATACATCATCAATGGGGGCGGCAAACGCCTGCGCCCGATGCTGGTGCTGCTGGCGGCGCGCGCCTGCGGCATCAGCGACGGTCTGCACATCAATCTCGCCGCCATCATCGAATTCATCCATACCGCCACGCTGCTGCACGACGACGTAGTGGACGCTTCCGGTCTGCGCCGTGGACGGCAGACCGCCAACACGATCTGGGGCAACGAAGCCAGTGTGCTGGTGGGCGATTTCCTCTACTCCCGCGCCTTTCAAAGGATGGTGACCGTGAATGATATGCGCGTCATGAACATCCTGGCGGATGCAACCAATTTAATCGCCGAGGGCGAGGTGCTGCAGCTTCTGAACTGCCACGATGCCGACACTACGGAAGCCAGGTATCTGGAAGTCATCCACCGCAAAACCGCGACCCTATTCCAGGCTGGTGCGCGCCTGGGCGCGGTGATCACGCACAGGCCTGCGGCCGAGCAGGAAGCGCTTGCCGCCTACGGGTTGCATCTGGGTAACGCGTTCCAACTGGTGGATGACACGCTGGATTACAGTGCCACGACCGCGGAGCTGGGCAAGAACCTGGGTGACGATCTTGCCGAAGGCAAGCCCACACTGCCGCTGATCCAAGCCATGCAGAAGGGCACCCCGGTGGAACGCCAACTGATTCGTGAGGCCATCGAAAAAGGTGGCCGCGAGCACATTGAAAGTATTCTGTCGATCATCAGGAATACCGGCGCGCTGGATTATACCTTCGCCTGCGCCCAAAGAGAACGGCAACGCGCGCTGACAGCACTCGATGTATTGCCGGACTCGGTTTACAGAACAGCGCTTGGAGAACTGGTAGATTTCTCCGTGGAGCGCCGGTATTAAGGGCTTGTTGGAAAAATCTGCTTTATCGCCGGATAGTGTAATTGCGCCGCCCAAGACCTTGCTTTATAGTACGCGACCTTTCGGGGTGTAGCTCAGCCTGGTAGAGCACTACGTTCGGGACGTAGGGGTCGCAGGTTCAAATCCTGTCACCCCGACCAATTGTTAAACCTTCCCGCTCACAGAATCATCCCTGATAGGCTAACCGGCCCGCACGTCCTGTGCGGGCGCTCGTACAGTGCGACGAGCCCTGTCACCCCGACCAACAAATTTACTGATTCTTCAAATCCCATAATCCTCAGCATTAGGACCTGCGACGCCAATTTATAACGGAGTCGCATGGTTCATTTTCAGGTTTGGCTTTCCCTGCCAAACCTGAAAATCCAGGGCGTGCTTTCCCTGCACGCCCGCTCGCCGCAGTGCGGCGAGCCCTGTCACCCGGACCAATTGTTAGACCTTCCCGCTCACAGAATCATCCCTGATAGGCTAACCGGCCCGCACGTCCTGTGCGGGCGCTCGTCGCAGTGCGATGGGCACTGTTACCTTGGCGAACTGCCTACTCTTTTCGCTCACTGAACCATCCATGGTGTGCTTAGCGGCAACTGGCAATCTTTCGAATCACCTACCTCGCCCTGTCACCTCAACCAAATCTGTGATTTCTTAATCTCGTTTGGCGTTCAAAGACATCCACTGAATCACCCGCCTTGCGCCTCACCATCACTCCTCGGACCT
>JBOIAY010000049.1:0-11089 GCA_050739255.1 Gammaproteobacteria bacterium | reverse complement strand
CTGTCCAGCAAACCGGCGGCGGACAGCGAGCGCAATACCGGATAAAGCGTGCCCTGTTTCATGACGGTGTTCTCCTCGTCGCCCAGTTCCAGTTGTTTGGCAATCTGGTAGCCGTATTGCGGCTCCCGGGACTCCGCCAGGGTGGCCAATAGCACCAGTGCCACGATGCCTGCATTGAGTTCCTTCTGGAACTTGCGCATGTGGCCTTCTTCATCGTTCATCACCGGCTTTTCTCAGGTATCCTGTATTGCAATGTAATCTATAGTATTAACTTCACAATAGTCAAGTATTTTTCTGAGTATTTTTGAAGTGACCAGGATTCAGGATCGCGGCCAGCCGTAGCGCTTCAGGTCAATCCGGCCTTTGAGGTCAAAGTTCACACCTTCTGCCATCAGCCGGAAGCGCTGGCTACCGGCCCCGCCGCCGTGCTTGCGGCAACTGATTTCCCCCTTGTGGTTAACGACCCGCTGCCAGGGAACCCGGGAACCAGCAGGCAGGGCAGCCATGGCGTAGCCGACCTGCCGGGCACCGCAAGCGCCCACGAGCATAGCGATGCGGCCGTAGGTACTCACGCGGCCGCGGGGAATCGCACGCACTTGGGCATAGACGCGCGCATACAAAGAATCCACCGGTAAATCAGCTTTGCGCGTCTTCGCTGCAGAGGATGTAGTCCTGCGCATTTTCGGTTACGTAGTGGCAATGGAAGTGTTCCCGGTCCAGCGGCCGATAGATCTCCCGGTAGGGATAAACAGGCGCCGCGGAAGGGTTCTGATAGTTGGTCTGGTGCATGAGTTGCAAGTCCATCCAACTCCGGTATTGGCGCTTGTCGTCCAGTTGCATTCGGCAGGTGACGTAGCGCGGTTCCGGATAGCGCAAGCCTTGGGCTTGGCAGCTCTGGTCATCCTGGACCGCCAATTTCAGCATCTTTGCGTGCTCGTGATTGGCGAGCGTTGCGCATCCGGCCAGCAATGTAATCGCCAGCGCCAAAAAGACCGACTTCATGGAGATTTTATACATGACCACGATTCCAAGCATAAACTGGTTTTGGGCTGGGGACCACATCCAGCAATGATGAAATTATCTGGTCTTGGGCAACTGCGTTAACATATATTTCCAGCTGAACGGCTGTCATATTCATCACGGGCTTGCAGGAGATTTTGATGATTCTTTTGAAACGTGTTAGCTATATAGGTTTCTTGTTGGCAGCGGCCTTGTGGCTTGCGGCCTGTTCCAACCACGCAGTGGCGCCTAGCAACATGGCCATCAAGGGCGCGCCCAACTGGGTGAACCAGGGCAGCCGGGTGCTCAACGACCAAGACCGGCGCCTGATCCACGGCGTTGGTTCGGCGCCGGCGATGAACGACCTGGCCTTGCAGACTACTACCGCCGACAAGCGCGCGCGTACCGAAGTAATCAAAGTACTGGCTTCGTTCATGCACGTGATGTATCAGGATTACAGCGCATCCAATGGCAATGGCCAGGATCAGCAGACCGAGCAATCGGCCTCGCGCGAGATCGAGAGCGTCATCAACCGGAACCTGAGCAGCGTCCAAGTCATCGCGCACTGGATAAATCCCCAAAACGGCGCGGTCTGGAGTCTGGCCGAATTGGACATGAAGGGCGTCAAGGCCATAGTGGCGAACTCGCAGGAAATGAATGCGGGTTTCAAGGGCTTTTTCGCGAATCACGCGGACAAGGTGTTTGATGGCATGAGCAACACAGCCGCAAATAAGCAATGAGCTCGCAAGATTCCGCAAAGGGATCGTAGCAATGTCGCGTGCATCTTCGGAAAAACGTGGGTGCAAATGAGGCTGCACTTGCGATGGTCTAACTTTCGAATAAAAAAGCGGCCCGTCGAGCGGGCCGCAATGTATGCCACGCAGTGCAGGGGGTTATTGCACCACGACGGCGATCTCGTTGGCGGTGAGCGTGTTGCTGCTGTTGTTGAAGCCGCCGTTGCTCCACAGCCCGGTCACCTTGGCGCCTGCGCTCAGTCGGCCGGTGAGATCGGTGACGAAATCGGCGAAACTCGCGTGCACTTCTACCGTACCGCCCTGGCGGATGGCGAAGATGCCACCGGCGGAATTGCCGACTATTGTGGGCGAGGCCGGCAGGCTGGTGAGCGCCACTACCACCCCACCGCGCCGCAAGTTGTCCGATAACGGATTGCTCTGCAAATTCAGCACGATGCCGTTCACCGGGTCAAGTTGGCTGAATGCCTGAGTGGTGCCCGCGCTGCCCCAATAAATCCCCAGCCGGGCGTTGGCGGTGGCGAAGTCCGCGACCGTGTGCACGGAAAAATCCGGCGGCGCAGAACCGAAGGGTGTGACGAAGCCGTAGCTCACCACCGGATCGCTGGCTGTGAAGCTGCTGTCGGAAAGCCCATTGAGCGCCACGTTGTAATTCGCCGGCTTGCTGTTGGTGCCGGTGAAATTGAACATACTCACCGGACGGCCTTCGAAGCTCTGCGCATTCACCAGCATGCCGGTGGCGGTGCTGTCGGGGCCCAAGAACACCGCATCCAGCCGGGTGTACTCCAGCCGCACCAGACCGTTACTGGCATCCAGCGCCAGACTCATCGGATTGGAATTAGTGACGGTGCCGAACACCAGTACCCGTTGGCCCACCGAAATGTCGTTGATGGCGAACGTTCCGGTGGGATCACCTTCCTCGTGCACCCTGGTGTTGGCGCCCAGGGTGACGGCTACATCATCGGCAAATACCACGCTTTGATCGCTGCGGATAATGGTGGCGCCGCGCAGCGTCACCGTGGTGCCGCTGACACCGACGACCACGCCACGTGCGGCATCCTGTATTCCACCCGGTACGCTGGAGCCGGCATCCACTTCAGTGGCGATGAAATGTTCGCTGCTGAAATCAAATGTCCCGCGCGCCACGGTCGCGGTCGTGGGTCCGGCGCTCTGGAGCGCCGTCAGGCCCGAGCTGCCCTCGTAGCCGGTCTGATTGATTTCATACACAGTGTTGGTGGTGGTGTAGACGGCCATCTGACCGAATGGATTGCCGCTGTGCAGCGCTGTGTGGAACGGCCGCAGGCCGATGACATAGCTGGAGTTGGAAAGATTCACGCTCGCCAGCGGCCCGCGCATGCGAATCACTTTGCCGATTGCCGGGTTCACCATCGCGTCCAGGAACGGCTGAACCGTGACCGTGTCGTTCGACAGGTTCACGGTGTTGGAGGCCGCGAGGTTGAAATCCACATTGAACAAACGGGGGATTCCCGGCGCCACGTGCAACACACCCTTGCTGTCGGGATCAATGGTCAATGTCAAGCTGCCGGTGATCGGGTTGCCGTTCTCGTCCACCGGCGTGACCTGCACGGCGTTGCCATTGGCATCCTGCACCTGGATTTCGGCATTGCTGTAATCGAGCGTAATGGTGCCGCTAGTGTAATTGCCCGGCGGCATGGATACGCCCGTCAGGAACTCGGTGAGGTTGCTGTACTGGGCGAAATCCACGCTCACGGCATTGGGCAGCACTTGCACCGTCGCGCCATCTGCACGGGTGAGCGATAGCGAGCTGATGTTCACCGTGTAGGTGAGGAAATCGCCAGGTGCGTCTGTAATGCCCACATAGACGCAGCCATTCTGGTCCTGCGGCGTGGGATTGGCGCAATTGGTCGGTGCGTTGCCGATGCTCATGCTGCCGGTGCTGCCGTCGCCGCTGCCACAACCCGCCAGGGCCAGACCCAGGCAAAGGACGGCCAGAAAGACTGCTTTTCCAAAAACGTAGCGTAAGGTGTTCATTACAATATCCCCAGGTACCAAAGTGTTGGGTGCAATAACGCGCGGGAACCTGGCGGGTTTACTCTGTGAAGTTGAGCAGAGCGGCCATATGTCCGAACCGTGCGCCGGATCACAGTATTGGGGCTTTCCGGACCCGTCGTCGGGCCGGAAAGCTGCGTAATCTCTAGCCAAGTCCATAATAAGTAAATTAAGATGCATCGTGGGGGGAATCTGTCTATTACCCTCCGCATAAGGCACCTGTGGCGCCAGCCCTGACTCACATTGAGCGCGAAATCAGGAGCGCGGCAGGGTGCTAAAGGAATGCTTCAGCATCCAGTTGCAAGTAATAGAGGGAACGCATGCCAATCACCACTGCCGTCGTTCCGGAGATCGGCACCAGTCAGTTCGAGCAGCAGGTCAAGGCGGAGCAGACCAATCTGCTGTTTCACTTCGGACGCTGGATAGATATTTCCGCGGCTATAGGCGCCGTGGTGCTGTCGCTGCTTTTCTGGGACAGTCTTGATCACGATCTTCTAAGGATTTGGACTGCATACATAATCGGAATCTGCGCGATTCGTTTTGCTATAAGTTGGGGATTCGGACGCTCCACCATTCAGGTTGAAAAACACAAGCTCTGGGAATACATCTATCTGGCTGGCACCTTGCTGCTGGCTTTAGGCTGGGGCGTCGCGGGCGGGCTGATATTCCACTCCGGCTCCAGCATGTACGAGGCCTTCATCGCACTTCTGCTCGCCGCCATGGCCGCCATCGCGGTACCGGCATTCGCAGCGAATCTGTTTCATTATCTCGCGTTCCTGATTATCACTTTGCTGCCGGTGACAGTGCGGATGTTTTACCAGTTCACCGATGTGAGCATCATCATCGCCGCGGTGTGTGCGCTGGTGGGCATCCTGCTGGCGCTGACCGCCTATCGCACGCATAAACAAATGCTCGACGGACTGCGCCTGCGCTTTTCCTATGCCGGCATGATGGAAGAGCTCTCTAGCCACGTGTCTGAACGCACGCGGGTGGAGACCCAACTGCGACAGGGTGATGAGCGTATGCGCCAGCAGAGCGATTCCCTGCTGGAGCTTGCGCGTGAGTCCAGCATCGCGGCCGGCGACATCAGCGGCGCGCTCAAGGTGATAACCGAGAAGGCCGCCGATGCGATGCGTTGCCGCCGTATCAGTGTGTGGTTTCTGGATGAGGCCATCCAGGCGCTGCGCTGCGCACATATTCTTGCCGAAGGCAAGCACTCTGCCCGAACGAGCTATCAGTTCACGCGCAATCAATGCCGGCCGCTATTCGATGCCATGCGTGAGACACGCACTTACGCTATTGCCGATGTTGGTAATGACGCGCGCGCAGCGCCGCTTATGGAGACGTACCTCAAACCGAACGGTGTTACTGCGGTGCTGGGCTCGCCTTTTCGTCAAGGCGTCAGGGTGCGCGGCATTATCCTGCATGAATATACTGAAGGCGAGCGGGAATGGACGCGAGATGAAGCCAATTTTGCAAGTTCACTTTCAGACTTCATAGCGCTTGCGATGACCGCCTATGATCGCCGTGAGGCGGAAAGCAAGTTGCGTGAATTGGCCAATTACGACCGCCTGACCGGTTTGCCGAATCGTGCGCTGTTCATGGATCGGATGGCGCAGACACTCGCTAAGTCACGGCGTGCGCAACAGCGAGTAGCACTACTGTTCATTGACGTGGACCGGTTCAAGAGTATCAACGATTCCCTGGGTCACCAGGCGGGTGATCTGGTATTGCGCACCATCGGCAAACGGCTCATCGAATGCGTGCGGGACGCCGATTCCGTGGCGCGCCTAGGCGGTGACGAGTTCACCGTGATCATTGATCAATGCGAGAATATCGAGGCAATCACCGTAGTTTGCGATCGCATCCTGGCCGAGGTCATGAATCCCATTCTGCTAGGCCAGACGGAAGCCAACCTGAGTTGCAGCATCGGCATCAGCCTGTTTCCGGATGACGGCAAGGATGTGGAGGTGTTGCTGCAGAATGCTGACAGCGCGATGTACAAGGCCAAGGATCACGGCCGCAATAACTACCAGTTCTTCACCCAGGACATGTACGCCAAGGCCATGCTGCACTTGTCACGCGAGAACGCACTGCGCATGGCGCTGCAGCGTGATGAGATGGTGCTGGATTACCAGCCACAATTCGATGTGCGTCAGGGTGGAATCATCGGCGTAGAAGCGCTGGTGCGCTGGCAGGATCCGGAGTGGGGGCTCATCTGGCCAGGTGAATTTATTCCTTTGGCGGAAGAGACGGGGCTGATCGTTCCGCTCGGTCAATGGGTCATGAAACAAGCTTGTTTACAGGCAAAGCAGTGGCATGAAGTCATGAATGGCAGGCATTTCCACATGGCCGTGAACTTGTCGGTTAGGCAGTTTGTCACCGAAAACCTGCTGGATTTCGTGCGGGAGGCGCTGCAGGAATCTGGCTTGAGAGCGGATATTCTGCAACTTGAAATCACCGAAAGCATGGTGATGCGTGACATCGATACGAACGTCAAGCTGTTGAAGCAGCTCAAGGAACTCGGCGTCCGTATCGGCCTGGATGATTTCGGCACCGGTCACTCGTCGCTTTTGTACCTGAAACGTCTGCCGGTGGATGTGGTAAAGATTGATCGTGCTTTTGTAACCGACATCGCCAGCAGCAACTATGATACCGCCATCGTGCATTCCATCATTACACTGGCGGAGAGCCTGAAGCTGGAAGTGATCGCTGAAGGCGTGGAGACAGTGCAGCAAATGGAGCAGCTGAAAGAGGAAGGCTGCTACAAGATGCAGGGTTATCTGTTCAGTGCACCACTGGAACTGGAGCAGTGCGACCGGTTGTTACGCGGGCAGCCGGATTTTGAGGTCTAGTGACTTGTTTAAAAAGGCCCTGTACGCTTCGCAATCCTGCTACGTATACAGGTCCACGGCGGGCTTCCTGCCCACCCGTCCTGTGCAATGCACCGGACCCGTAGCCTTTTTCAAACGAAAACCGAAAATACACTTTCCGGTTTTCTTCATTTTTCAATCAGTTAAACTGATTGAAAGTTGTTTTTCAACAATCCGCTAGCGCGTAAATTCAAAGCGCATGGACAAGTCCACGGCGCTCAGATGTTTGGTGAGGGCACCCACGGAAATATAATCCACGCCGGTTTCCGCCACTGCTCGCGTTTGCGCGAGATCAATGCCACCTGAGGCTTCCAGCTTGGCCCGGCCGGCGGTTACCTGTACTGCCTCGTGCAGTCGGGATGTGTCAAAGTTGTCCAATAGCAGAATGTCAGCACCGGCCGTGAGCGCTTCGCGAAGTTGCTCCAGGTTTTCCACCTCCACTTCCACCGGCACTTTTGTGTCCCGGCGGCGTGCGGCTTTTACCGCTGCGGAGATGCCGCCTGCCACCATGATGTGGTTTTCCTTGATGAGGATACCGTCGAAAAGCCCCATGCGGTGATTGGTCGCGCCGCCGCAGCGCACCGCGTATTTCTGCGCACTGCGCAAGCCCGGCAGTGTTTTACGCGTGTCCAGGATCACCGCGTGCGTGCCTTTGACGGCTTCGGCATAACGATGTGCGGCCGTGGCGGTACCGGACAGGGTTTGCAGGAAATTCAGCGCAGTGCGCTCGCCGCTCAGTAATCCGCGTGCCGGTCCTTGCAGCTGGCATAAAGGCTGGGCGGCGCTGACGGATTCGCCGTCATGCACATGCCATTCGACGCGGATACGCTTCTCCAACTGGCGGAAGACTTCCTCAAACCAGGCGCGGCCGCAGATGATCGCCGGCTCGCGGGAAATAACCCGACCGCGGGCCTGGGCGTTCGCGTCAATCAGTGCGGCGGTGAGATCGCCGTCGCCGATATCTTCTGCCAATGCGTGCCGCACGGTTGCGGGAATATCGTTTGGTGGTGTACGTTCCATGGGTGTCGCATTATACGTTCCGGCACCTGACTTGCGCCGTAACGCACGCAGGTTTAGACTAAGTCCAGCTTTTAGGATTGCGTGCCGGAGCCTTCCGGTCCACTCCGCAGTCCTTTCTTGCGAGATCAATCAGGAGACAGTCATGACGCACGAATTGCCCAAATTACCTTACGCGCTGGATGCGCTGGTGCCGCACATTTCCAAGGAAACACTGGAATTTCATTACGGCAAGCATCACAAAGCCTATGTGGACAAACTGAACGGCCTCATCCCCGGCACCGAATTCGAAAAAGCCACGCTGGAAGAAATCGTGAAGAAAGCCAAGGGTGGCATGTTCAACCAGGCGGCACAGGTATGGAATCATACGTTTTATTGGCACAGCCTGAGTCCCGCGGGCGGTGGTCAGCCGGGCGGCGCATTGGCCGAAGCCGTCAAGAAATCCTTTGGCTCCTTTGAGGCTCTGCAGAAGGAATTCAGCGAAAAAGCCGCGGGCGTGTTCGGCTCCGGCTGGGCTTGGCTGGTGCAGAAACCCGACGGCAAACTTGCCGTGACGCAGACCAGCAACGCGGAGAATCCGCTGACCGGTGCTGACAAGCCGCTGCTCACCTGTGATGTGTGGGAACACGCGTATTACATTGATTACCGCAACGCCAGGCCGAAATACGTGGAAGCTTGGTGGAAGCTGGTGAACTGGGAATTCGCTGCCAGGAATCTGGGCGGTTAAACGAGGCACTAGCATGCTGAAATTACTGCGTATTCCCTTGTTGTCGCTGCTGGCGGTGCTGTCGGTCGCAGCCGTGAGCGCCTGTTCCACCAACAAACCCATGGTTGGGGCAACCGTTGGCAGCTTTGTGGACGATTCCTACCTGACGAGCACAGTCAAGACCAAACTCCTCGGTGACACCGGTTTGAAGGCATTCAATATCCACGTGATTACCAAGGACCAGGTAGTCACCCTGAGTGGCACCTTGCCGACCACGGCGCTGCGCGATGAGGCCGTGCATGTGGCCAAGAGCGTGGGCGGCGTCAAGGATGTGGTAGACAATATCCAGGTGCAGTCAAATAAATGAGTTTGTCAGTACGCAAAATCGAAAGGCAATGAGCACCATGAACGTTTCCGAACGCATCAAACAGCAGATCGAAAACCACCCGGTGCTACTTTACATGAAGGGTACGCCGGATTTTCCACAATGCGGTTTCTCGGCACGCACTTCCCAGATCCTCAAGACACTGGGCGTAGAGTTCGACCACGTGAACATTCTGGCGGACCCCGAGATCCGCGCTAGTCTGCCGAAATACTCGAACTGGCCGACCTTTCCGCAACTGTTCGTCAAGGGCGAACTGGTCGGCGGCTGCGACATCACCGTGGAAATGTTCGAATCGGGGGAATTGAAGAAACTATTTGAGGAAAAGGGTATCAAGCACGCCTGAAAATCCGTTTGTACCACATAAGAAAGCCGGGGCCATGAGGCCCCGTTTTGATTAGGGGGACCCTGATCAATCCCATTTCCGTCATTCCCGCGCAGGCTGGAATCCAGACTTATCAAGAACCTGGGTACCCGCTTTCGCGGGTACGACGAATAAATCAGAGATCTCCTAGCTAATCTTCGCTGCCGTAATCCATCTGATCCCTCATGCTTGAAGCATACATGCCCCGAAAGCGGTTCACGATGAGACAGAACAGGTCAGCGGTTTTTTCCGCATCGTAGGCCGCGGAATGTGCTGAACTTGCATCCCAGTCCATACCCATGGCCGTCACGGCGCGCGCCAGTACCGTCTGACCCACCGCCACACCGGCCAAGGTCGCGGTGTCGAAACTGGAGAACGGATGAAACGGGCTGCGTTTGATGTCGCTGCGGGCGATGGCGGCATTCAGGAAATTCATATCGAAGAAGGCGTTGTGTCCCACCAGGATCGCACGAGTGCAATCATATTGGTGCAAGCTGGTGCGCACTTCGCGGAACAGGCGCTGCAACGCGTCCCGTTCCGGGATGGCGGGGCGCAGCGGATGGTGGGGATCAATGCCGGTGAAGGCCAGTGCCGCCGGATCCAGATTCGCGCCTTCAAACGGCTGCACATGGTAGGCGATGGTTGCGCCGCGATGCAGCATGCCGGCGTCATCCATATCAATCAACACGCCGGCGATTTCCAGCAGCGCATCGGTCTGAGGGTTGAAGCCACCGGTTTCCACGTCCACCACCACCGGCAGGAAACCGCGAAAACGCCTGGAAAAAGGATGTGGAGCGTGAGCGTCATTCATGGGCGCAGCATACGGGATAAGCGCGGGTTGCGGTACTGCTAGGATGTTGAAAAAGGCTATCCGTAGCCTTTTTCAACTCGAAAACCGGAAATATGATTCCCGGTTTTCTCCATTTTTCAATCAGTTGGTCTGATTGAAAAATGCGGGTACATCCCTATACCAGACTAGGAGATTGTTTCCAACAATCTGCTAGTCGGTCAGTGACCAGGAAATATTTTCACCTGCGCGCAGCGGCACGACCTGATACTCACCGAAAGGGTACGTTTCCGGCACCTTCCAGGTCCGTTTTATCAGTGTGATGGTTTCCCGGTTGCGCGGCAGACAGTAGAAATCCGCACCGTGGAAGCTGGCGAAGGCTTCGAGCTTGTCCAGTGCGTGAGCCTGCTCGAACACCTCAGTGTACAATTCGATGGCGGCATGCGCGCTGAAAATGCCGGCGCAGCCGCAGGCGCTTTCCTTCAGGTGTTTGGCCTGAGGCGCACTGTCGGTACCGAGGAAAAACTTCGGATTACCGCTGACCGCTGCCTTGACCAGCGCTTCACGGTCACGCTCCGGTTTGAGCACCGGCAGGCAATAATAGTGTGGACGCAGGCCACCCCTGAACAGGGCATTGCGGTTGTACAACAGATGATGCGGCGTGATGGTGGCAGCTACACGCTCGCCGGCGGCCAGTACAAAATCAACCGCAGCCTGCGTGGTGACGTGTTCAAATACGATTCTGAGCTGCGGCAGGCGTTTCACCAGCGGCGCAAGTATGCGATCAATGAAGACCTGCTCGCGGTCGAAGATATCCACGGTCGGATCAGTGACTTCGCCGTGCACAAGCAACGGCAGGCCAACCTCGGCCATTTTTCCCAATACTGCATCACATGTGCGGATGTCGGTCACGCCCGAGTCAGAGTTCGTGGTAGCACCGGCTGGATACAGCTTCACGCCGTAAATATGGCTGTTGGCACTGGCCTTTTCGATTTCCTGCGACTGGGTGTTGTCTGTGAGATACAGCGTTATCAGTGGCTGGAAATTTACATTCTTGTTCAGCGCTTTGAGTATAAGCACCCGGTAGATGTGTGCGGCAGCGATCGTAGCCACTGGCGGTTTGAGGTTCGGCATGATGATGGCACGGGCAAAGCGTTTCGCGGTGTGCGCCAGCACGT
>JBOIAY010000048.1:0-4962 GCA_050739255.1 Gammaproteobacteria bacterium | reverse complement strand
ACGGAATGCACCCGGCATTGAGGCAGGTGCCGCCGAAGGCGTGCTTGCCGTCCAGGTTTTTCCAATTGTCCACACAGGCGGTCTTGAGGCCGTTCTGGGCCGCGCGGATGGCGGCTACATAACCGGCTGGACCGGCGCCGATGACTACGACATCAAAAGATTGACTCATGACCAATTTTCCTGTTTTACGGAATGGGAGAAACAAATAACTACATGTCTCGGCATGTCTCTTTATCTTGCTAGCACAGTAATATGATTTGATTCCATTTTTCTGCCTCCCCCTTTGGAAAAGGGGGGCAAGGCGCAAAGCGCCGAACGGGCAGCCGTGGATGGCTGTCCTGGACTTTCGGACGAAGCAGGATTGCGAAGTCCGAAAGAGGGGGATTTTCCAAATCCTCTTTCATCCTCCTTTCATAAAGGAGGGAGCAAGAAGCTTATATCACTGTCACACACTTGGAATAACGTCTTGGTCAGATTTGTAACAACAAGCGCGCCGGATCTTCGAGTGATTCCTTGACGGACACCAGAATCAGGACCGCATCACGGCCATCCACGATGCGATGATCGTAGGTAATGGCGATGTACATCATGGGCCGCGCGACCACCTGGCCGTCCACCACCACGGCGCGCTCCTTGATGGTGTGCATACCGAGAATGCCGCTCTGGGGGGGATTGAGAATCGGCGTGGAGTACAGCGAACCGAACACGCCACCGTTGGTGATGGTGAAGGTGCCGCCGGTGAGTTCCTCAAGCGTGATTTTGCCATCGCGGGCGCGTGACGCCATGTCGGCCAGGGTCTTCTCGATCTCGGCAAAACTCATCTGGTCGGCGTCGCGCAACACCGGGGTCACCAGGCCGCGAGGCGTGGACACCGCCACGCTGATGTCCCAGTAATCGTGATAGATGATGTCATTGCCTTCCACCGAGGCATTCACCACCGGATATTTCTTCAGGGCGTCCACCACCGCTTTCACGAAGAACGACATGAAGCCGAGCTTCACGCCCTGCTCTTTCTCGAACTTGTCCTTGTACCGGCTGCGCAGTGCCATCACCTTGCTCAAGTCAACTTCATTGAACGAGGTAAGCATGACGGTATTGCTCTGGGAATCGCTCAAACGCTCGGCAATGCGCGCACGCATGCGCGTCATGGGCACGCGCCGGTCCTCGCGGCTGCCGGAAACTGCGCGTGTCACGGCTGTCGCGGGTTTGCCGGCCGGCGCGGCAGCGGGCGTCGTCGTGGAAGCGGGTACCGAACTCTTGTTCAGATATTCCAGCACGTCGCCCTTGGTGAGCCGACCATCAGGACCGCTGCCTTTGATCTTTGCGGGATCCAATTGATGTTCTTCCACCAGCCGGCGCACGGAAGGACTCAAGGGCAAATCGCGGTTTGCGGCTGCCGGACTCGCGGGCTCAACCGGAGCGGCGGCTGGCGCAGGCGACGATGCGGTTGCGGCGGGTTTCGCGCCGGGAGCGGGAGCGGCTGTAGGTTTCACGGCAGCCGCGCCTTCTTCCAGAATGGCAATCACCTGGCCGGCCGTGACCGTGGCGCCGCCCTGGATGCGGATCTCCTTGAGCACGCCGTCGGCGGGCGCCGGGCATTCCAGCACCACCTTGTCGGTTTCAATATCCACCAGATTCTCGTCACGTTTTACCGCGTCGCCAGCGTTCTTGTGCCAACTGACAAGGGTGGCATCCTGAATGGATTCGGGTAATTGCGGAACCTTGATTTCGATGCTCATGCCTTCTCCGAAACGGTTTTGGTCTTGATGTTATTGCGAACAGGGACCGCAGCCGGTGCCGCGTCCTTCGCAAGGGCTTCCTGAATCAACGCGTTCTGCTGCTGTTTGTGCAATTGTGGGTAGCCCACCGCCGGTGAAGCGGATGCCAGGCGTCCCACATAACGCAATGTGTGTTTGGCTGTCAGTGGATCCTGCAAACGATGGCGGATTTCGTACCAGGCACCCTGGTTCTGCGGCTCTTCCTGGCACCACACGATATCGAATGCATTTGTGTAGAACTTTATGATCTCTGCGTATTCGTCATGCGGGAATGGATAGAGCTGCTCAAGACGCACAAGCGCGATGTCATCAATCTGGGCTGCACGCCGCGCTTCCAGCAAATCGTAATACACCTTGCCAGCACAAAACACGACGCGCCTGACCATGGTGGGACGCAGTCCGTCAATTTCTGGAATTACCACATGGAAACGGCCGTGTGTGATATCCGCCAGGGGTGATACCGACAGCTTGTGGCGCAACAGGCTTTTGGGTGACATGACCACCAGCGGTTTGCGATACGGCCGCAGGACTTGGCGGCGCAGCATGTGGAACAACTGCGCCGGCGTGGACGGCACGCACACCTGCATATTGTGCTCGGCGCACAGTTGTAGATAGCGCTCCAGACGCGCGGAGGAATGTTCCGGGCCGGCACCTTCATAGCCGTGCGGCAGAAACAGAACCAGCGCGCACAGCCGGCCCCATTTGGCTTCGCCGGCGGAAATGAATTGGTCAATCACCACCTGGGCGCCGTTGGCAAAGTCGCCGTATTGGGCTTCCCAGATCACCAGCGCGTCCGGCTCGGCTGTGCTGTAACCGTATTCAAAAGCCATGACGCCTTCTTCCGAAAGCAGCGAATCCACCACCGTGAAGGACTTCTGGTCCTTAGAGATATGCTCAAGCGGAATATAGGTGCTGCCATCTTTCTGATTGTGCAGCACCGCATGACGGTGGAAGAACGTGCCACGCGCGGTGTCTTGACCGGTGAGGCGCACCGCATAGCCTTCGGTGACCAGACTCGCGTAGGTCAGCATCTCGGCGAAGCCCCAGTCCATGGGGGTCTCGCCGGCCGCCATCTTGCGGCGTGTGGCATAGATGCGCGCCACGGTGGGATGCAAAGTGACATCCGCCGGCACTCTGTTCATAGCGTCGGTCAGGAATTTGAGCTGATTCTCAGGCAGCCGGGTATCCACGGTCTCGTGCCAATGGTGCTGCTGATAACGATCCCAATTCACAGTGTACTGGTTCGGCACATGGGCGGTGATGCCCGGCGCCACCGGTTTGCCGGTATCCAGATGATCGCGGTATTCCTCGGTCTTGGCCTTGAGCGCGGTGTCGTCCACCAGACCCTGTTTTTGCAGCGCCTGCTCGTAGAGCGTGAGCGTAGTGGGATGCTGGCGGATGTCCTGATACATGACGGGCTGCGTGGCCGCGGGTTCATCAGCTTCGTTGTGACCGTGACGGCGGTAGCACACCAGATCAATGAACACATCCTTGTGAAAGGTCTGGCGGTATTCGAGCGCCAGGCGCGTGGCGAAAATCGCAGCTTCCGGATCGTCGCCATTCACATGAAACACCGGCGCTTCCAGCATCTTGGCCAGATCGGTGCAATACAGCGTGGAACGGGCATCGCGCGGATCGCTGATGGTGAAACCGATCTGGTTGTTGAGCACGACATGCACTGTGCCACCCGCTTGGAAACCGCGCGCCTGGGAAAGTTGCAGGGTCTCCATGTTGATGCCCTGGCCTGTCAGGGAGGCGTCGCCGTGAATCAATACCGGCAACACGCTCTCGCCTTTCACGTCGCCGCGCCGATCCTGACGCGCGCGTACCGAACCCTCCACCACAGGATTCACGATCTCCAGATGCGAGGGATTGAACGCTAGCGCCACATGCACGGTACCGCCAGCCGTCTTCACGTCGGAGGAAAAACCCAGGTGATATTTCACATCACCGGAGCCTTCGTCGGTCTTGGGATCGTATGCACCCTCGAATTCCAGAAACAGTTCCTGCGGCGACTTCCCCAGCACATTGATGAGCACGTTGAGACGGCCGCGATGCGCCATGCCGATGACCACTTCGCACACGCCCAGTCGGCCACCCTGCGTCACCAGATCGTGCAGCATGACGATCAGGGATTCGCCGCCTTCGATGGAAAAGCGCTTCTGGCCCACGTAACGGGTGTGAAGATATTTCTCCATACCCTCGGCTGCAATGAGTGAGCCAAGAATATTCAATTTCTCCGCATCTTCAAGTTTTATATGTGCGCGCGCCACCTCGATCTTCTGTTTGATCCACAGGCGCTCCGCGCCGTTGGACATGTGCATGAACTCGAAGCCGAGTGTGCCGCAATAAGTATCCTGCAGCATGGACCATATATCCTTGAGGGCCATGCGGTCCGGTCCGGTGAGCGATACCGTACTGAACACCGTAGCCATATCCGCATCGCTCAGACCGTGGAATACCAGTTCCAGGTCCGGCACGTCGGGTGGCACGTACAGGCCGAGAGGGTCCAGTTTCGCGTGCAGATGGCCGCGGCCTCTATAAGACTCGATCAGCTTGATGACGGCGGCCTGTTTCTGAGCCGCTTCGGGGTGCAACCCACCGTCGCCCGTCTGCACCGCCACGCGATGCGTCTTGGCATGGGCCAGCAGCTCGTGCTCGACGGGACCACGGGGTATTTCCTTGGGACAAGTAGTCGCCGCCTGGAAGCCACGGAAGTACTCCGCCCAGGCAGCCGGCACCGACGCGGGATTCGCGAGGTATTGTTCGTAGAGGGCTTCGACGTAATTCGCGTTACCGCCGGAAAACGGCGTGGTCTGGAAACGCTGCTGATAGGATGCGTTCATTTTCACCAACAAATATGTCGTAGAACCCGTGCAGGGTCCGCCCGGAAACACGTGAGAAATAGCAATGAATTCAAGGGACTTACGGGTTCTTCTTCAGGGGACATGTGGCCTGGATTGCAGAATGCATAGTGTAGCCTAACGAGGTGCCGGAGGAAAACTGCGGTAGCGGTCAGACGCAGGCGAAATACGTCAACCTGGCAGCTCTAGTTGCTTGATCAAATCCAGTTGAAAGGCCGCTCACGTAACCACAAGGTTGCCAGCCATTTTTCGCCGCGAAGGACCGGCATCCCGGCATGCAACGTATCCGGATTCGGTTTGCCGGACGCATCACAATTCAG
>JBOIAY010000047.1:0-5091 GCA_050739255.1 Gammaproteobacteria bacterium | reverse complement strand
GCCGGGCATCGCCACCTGCGTCGTGTTCGCGTTTGCACTTTCGCTCAGCGACTATATCTATGCGGCGGTTTTCGTCAGCTCCACAGCCAGCCGCACGGTGAGTGCCGGCGTCCCAACCGAACTGATTCGCGGTGATATCTACTACTGGCAGTCACTGATGGCAGCAGCGGCCATTGTTTCGATCCCGTTGGCCATAGCCTATGGATTGCTGTTCGACCGCCTGGTGAAAGGTTTCCAGAGCGAACCAGCCGAAAAGGCTGCGGTCTGAATCAGCCCGAAACGGGCAGGTTGAAATCTGCACTCGTTGAGGTGTTGGTCTCGGGCCAGCGGGCAGTCACGGTTTTCAAATGTGTGTAGAAGCGCACTCCGTCGGGGCCGTGCACGTGTAGTGGCCCGAATAGCGAGCGTTTCCAGCCACCGAAACTGTGGAAAGCCATGGGTACGGGAATCGGCACATTGATGCCAACCATACCAACATGCACCGCGTGGGCAAAGCGGCGTGCCGCAGCACCGCTCTGTGTAAACAGTGACGCCGCGTTGCCGTACTCGTGGTTGTTGACAAGCTCGATGGCTTCTTCAAGATTCGCGACCCGAATGACCATCAGCACCGGGCCGAAGATTTCCTCGCGATAGATGTGCATCGCCGGCGTGACCTGGTCGAACAGGCAGGCGCCGAGGTAAAACCCGCGCGTATGATCATTCGCACGCGTTTCGCGACCATCCACCACCAGTTTCGCACCCTCGGCAACGCCGGACTCTACATATGAAACAACGCGTGTGCGGTGCGCGGCCGAGATCAGCGGCCCCAGGTTCACGCCGGGTAGAGCACCCGGGCCGACGCGCAGCAAGCGGGCACGCTGTGTGAGCGCAGCAATCAGCGGTTCGGCGGATACCCCGACCGCTACTGCCACGGACACGGCCATGCAGCGCTCGCCTGCGGAACCGTAGGCGGAACCCATCAAGGCATCCGCCACGCGGCCGATATCCGTATCTGGCATCACCACAAGATGATTCTTGGCACCACCAAGCGCTTGTACGCGCTTGCCATGGCGGCTGGCCTCGGCGTAAACGTGTTCGGCCACGGGCGTAGAACCCACGAAGCTCACCGCCGCCACCCGCGGTTCGGAAATCAGTGCGTTCACTGCATGTTGGTCGCCGTTCACCACGTTGAAAACCCCCGGCGGCAGCCCTGCTGCACTGAACAGCTCGGCAAGCCGCAGCGGGCAGGAAGGATCCCGCTCCGAGGGCTTAAGCACGAAACTGTTGCCGCAGGCAATCGCCACAGGGAACATCCACAAAGGCACCATGGCAGGAAAGTTGGATGGCGTGATGCCAATGCACACACCAAGCGGTTGGCGCAGCGACCAGCTATCTATCTCGGCCGAAACGCTGTCGGAATATTCACCCTTGAGTAGCTGCGGAATGCCGCAGGCGAATTCCACCACATCTATGCCACGTTGCAACTCGCCGCGGGCGTCGTCCAGTGTCTTGCCGTGCTCGCGAGTGATGAGTGTGGTGAGTGTATCGCGCTCCTTGAGCAGGAGATTACGGTAATTGAATAGGATTTGTGCACGGCGTGCGGGCGCTTGCGCTGCCCAAGGTGGAAATGCCGAAGCGGCTGCGCTAATGGCCGTATCCACTTCCGTGTCTCCGGCGTACAGCAGTTCTGCGAACTGCATGCCATTGGCTGGATCGAATACCGGCCCATGACGATTGTCGGTACTGAGCACCGGTTGCCCGTTGATATAGTGGCCGAGCAGACACCCCGTCGGCGATACAGTGTCACAATTGACGGGTCGGATGTGCATGCTAAGCTCCTCGCTGCTGATAAATCAGCGTGAAATCCGGAATAAGCAAACGGACAAATGACAGTTAGTGAATTGCATAGGTTGGGGTAATTCGCAAACGCCCACAAATAAAAACTGTGACCGCAAATCAAGTGAAACTGAATTCTTTCATGCGGTTTAGGCATGAGTCTGGCTGATTCCTCAATTTCATGACGGCGGTGGTTTGTCATGCGGCCGGCACTCAGATTGTTGAATTTCGTCCATGATTGACCCATTTTTTCAATTGCGGCTGATCCACATTAGTCTTTCTTAGTCGTTGTTTGTGATGGAAATTCGCATCAGTTGTCCGGGTCAGTATAAATCGAAAGGATGGGTCAAAGGACGATAGAAATCAACACGCAGCGCGCGGAAACGTGGTAAAACGAGGTAAAATCGGTCATCGAGCCGGCAAGAAGTGGTCGACCGACCGCATTATTGGTTTGCCGTTATTACTATCGGCCCTGTTCTGGTAAGCGCCGGGTTGATAAGAGGTTCCTTAGTACAACGCAGTGATGCCTGTATGAGCGCAGAAGTAACCGTACGTATACCCGAGGTCTTACGCCAGTTTACCGGCGGTAGTCGGGAGTTTCGAATCGAAGCTTCCACTATAAATGAACTGATGACAAGTGCGGCGGCTGAAGGGTACAGCGATCTTGTTAACCACATTTGTACGCACGATGGTCAGTTAAGACCGTTCGTCAACCTGTATGTGGGCGACCAAAGCATACGTTTGCTGAATGGCCTGAAGACGAGTCTCAATACGGGAGACGTCGTCACCATTTTGCCCTCGATTGCAGGAGGTTGAGAGAAATCGATGTCTAGTCATGGACAGCGTCTGGCTGAATTGAGGGAACAGATTCCAGAAGTTTCGCCCGAAGAAGCGTATCGCCTATCACAGGAAGGCGCCGTCCTGCTGGATGTGCGAGATCCGGAAGAATTGGCAGACGGCTCTCCATCCGGTGCGACCAGACTGGGCCGGAGTTTCCTCGAGCTCAGGGTAGAAAAAGCCATCCCCGAACTGAACAGCCGAGTATTCGTGCTGTGCAATAGCGGTATACGTTCTATTTTCGCAGCCGAGAGCCTGTTGCGGTTGGGCTATAAGGATGTCCGTTCCATAGCAGGAGGATATGAAGCCTGGAAACACGCCGGACTGCCGTGTGAATGCCCGCGAGTTCTGACTGCGCAGGAGCGTGGCCGCTATGCACGGCAGTTGCGCATCCCCGAGATCGGTGAGCTAGGTCAGGAAAAGCTGTTGGCGAGCCGGGTACTGATAGTTGGGGCGGGGGCCTTGGGCTCGCCCGCGGCGCTGTACCTTACGGCAGCGGGGGTGGGAACGCTGGGGATCGCGGACCAAGATACAGTTGAGTTAAGCAATCTGCAACGCCAGATACTGCATACAAGCGAGCGGGTGGGGACACCCAAGACGCAATCGGCCCGGCAGACCCTGAACGCCCTAAATCCATCGGTCCAGATCAAAACCCATGCCGTGCGTTTGAACAGTACCAACGCAGAACAGATCGTGAGCGGATATGACCTGGTCATCGACGGGACGGATAATTTTCCGGCGCGTTATTTGTTGAATGATGTATGTATTCGACTGAAGCTGCCCTATATCTACGCGTCCATTTACCGTTTCGAGGGCCAAGTCAGTGTGTTTTGGCCGGCTTCGCCTACAGTTGGCGGTCCAACACCCTGTTACCGCTGCCTGTATCCCGCACCTGCCCCAGCCGAGCTGGCACCATCCTGCGCCGAGGCCGGGGTATTGGGTGTCTTACCCGGCGTCATCGGGACCCTGCAGGCCGTGGAGGCGATCAAGCTGATACTGGGGCTCGGTGATACCTTGATCGGACGCTTGTTGTGTTACGACGCCATGGCGGCAACATTTCGGGAATTCAAGACAGCGGCCAACCCGCAATGTCCGTATTGCGGCGGACAGGATGTATTCCCAGGTTACATTGATTATGAAGCATTCTGCCGTCAGGCGCAGACGGGCTGACGAAAAGGGTGGTTACACCTTGACTATGAGTTGTCGTTCCGTGTTCCCAACTACAGGCAGCGTTTTTAGGAGTGCGAGTTAGTGGTGACGAGTGTGGCAGACACCGAGCCTCACACAAATAACGATATTACGGGGCTGGTCCTTGCCGGTGGACGTGGTACGCGCATGGGCGGTAGGGACAAGGGCCTGGTCGAGTTTAAGGGCAAGCCAATGATCCAGCATGTATTGGCAGCGCTGCGGCCACAGGTTGCGGAAGTGCTTATAAGTGCCAACCGTAACGTCGAGTACTATCGCAAGACCGGCTGTCGGGTGGTACCGGATTTGCTGGCGGGGTTTGCCGGTCCCCTCGCCGGCATATCCGCCGGCATGCACGCCGTGACGTGCTCACATCTTCTGGTGCTTCCATGTGACGGACCTTTTGTTCCGGCGTGGCTGGCGCAACGATTATGGGCAGCCATTGCCGGTAAGGACGACGGGATAGCCGCGGCGCACGATGGCGAGCGCTTACATCCTACCTTTGCACTGCTTCCAGTGGGCGTACTGGACGACCTTGATACCTATCTGGCCGGTGGAGGGCACAAGATCGACAAATTCTATTCTCGCCATGCCTTCGTCACTGTAGATTTTTCCGATTGCCCACAAGCGTTCCTGAATATCAATACGCCGGAAGATGTGGAGAAATTCGAGTGCCTGATCGAGGAACGGGGAAAGCCCCGGGAGGAGTAAAGATATGGTTTCGAAATTCACGACTGGCGGATGTGGTGGACATCATGCCAAAGCGATGACATTGGAGTCTGCGCTCGAAGCAGTATTGAACTCGGTCAGTGCGGTGAAAGAAACGCAAAATGTCGGATTGATGGACGCGCTTGACCGGGTTTTGGCACAGAACGTTTACTCCGGTGTCGATGTCCCAGGGCATACGAACTCAGCCATGGATGGATATGCACTCCGCTGCGAAGATGTCCAATCGCCCGGCGACATATCGCTGCGTATAGTCGGGGAGTCTTTCGCGGGCCGCCCGTACGCGGGCAGGCTGAACCCTGGTGAGTGTGTACGTATTATGACAGGCGCTGTCGTGCCGGAGCTCGCGAATGCGATCATTATCCAGGAAAATACCGAGCAACAAGGCGATGTGGTTAAACTGAAGGCCGATTGCCGCAAGGGAGACAATATCCGTCCCGCCGGAGAAGACGTCAAAGCAGGCGAAATGGTACTTCCTGCCGGCAGAAAATTAAGGCCTTCGGATTTGGGGCTCTTGGCCTCGATCGG
>JBOIAY010000046.1:0-3842 GCA_050739255.1 Gammaproteobacteria bacterium | reverse complement strand
TGTTCATTCCCATGGCCACCCGCACCGGCCAGATCGGGGAACTCACCTGGTCGGCCATCAACATGGCGCTGCAGCATGCCGCCACCTGGCCCACGCGCTTCGGACCGCTGTCGCTGGCCGTCAACATCGCGCCCTCGCTGCTGGAAGATGAAACCCTGGTAAGCCGCGTCGCGGATGCCATGGGCGTGTGGAGCGCCAAACCCAACCGGCTGATCCTGGAGATCACTGAAACTGCGGTGATGAGCAACCCGGAGATGAGTTTCGAGACCATCCGGGCGCTCAAGAGCAAGGGTATTTCGGTTTCCATAGACGACTTCGGCACCGGCTATTCTTCGCTGGCGAACTTCAAGAATATCCCGGCTTCGGAGTTGAAGATTGACAAGAGTTTCGTGATGAACATGCTGGCAAACAAGGCGGACACCAGCATCGTGCGCACCGTCATCGGGCTGGCGCAGACCTTTGATCTGCAAGTGGCAGCAGAAGGTGTGGAAAGCATGGAGATTCTGCGTACGCTGGCGGCACTGCAGTGCAATTACGCGCAGGGCTACTACATCAGTCAGCCGGTGCCCGCCGATGCCTTCAATCAATTCATCAACGAGTACGTACCGCCGGCATTCTGAAAGTCAATCTAACCCCCGGTCATAAAGGTGTAATGCAGCACGATGCCGGCAAACACCGCCGCACCAAACCAGTTGTTGTTCATGAAAGCCTGGAAACAGCGCTGCGGATTGCGGCGGCGGATCAGTACTTGCTCGTACACCGCGAACAGGGCCGCAAACAGCAATCCCACGTAATACACCGCGCTCATGCCAGTCTGGTGCCCCACCAGCACCAGGTCCGCCAGTAGCAGCACTTGCAGGATACCGACAATCATGCGGTCCAGATCGCCGAACAATATCGCGGTGGATTTCACGCCGACCCTGAGATCGTCCGGCCGGTCCACCATGGCGTACAGGGTGTCATACACCGTGGACCAGATGACGTTGGCGATGAAGATGAGCCAGGCCACCGTGGGTACGTGACCGGTGACGGCCGCGTAAGCCATGGGGATGCCCCAGCCAAACGCCATCCCCAGATACGGCTGCGGCAGGTACGTGTAACGTTTCATGAACGGATAGGTGAGCACCAATATGGCACCGATAACCGCCAGTTCCAGGGTCAGACGGTTGAGCAGCAGCACCAATCCAAGTGCGATCAGGCACAGGATCACGAACAGAATCATGGCTTCCCACACGCTCACCTCGCGAGTCGCAAGCGGCCGGTCACGGGTGCGGCGCACGCGCGGATCGAAATTGCGATCGGCGAAATCGTTCATGATGCAACCGGCGGAACGCATCACGAACACGCCGGCCACAAAAATGACGAACAGCTTCGGCGTGGGATGCCCGTCACTGGCGAGCCACAAGGCCCACAGCGTGGGCCACAAAAGCAGAAAACTGCCGATGGGACGGTGCAGGCGCATGAGCCGCAGATACGCCCAGGCGCGCCGCGCCGCGAATGGCAGCCAGCTGCGGATCGCTCGGCTGTAACGCAGCATTCGCCACAGGGGGCGCAGGCGCGGGTCCATCAATCTTCCATGCCGTTCAGGAAAATTTCGTAGATCAACAGGCGGCTGCCGCGTACGGTCAACACCGAGCGCCGCGCCCACAAACACGCGGGCCTGTGCGGCAGACCTTTCAACGCCGCGTGATATAAAGGCTGCGCTGCATCAAGCTGCGCGACTTCGATGGGACCGCGTTGCGTATCCGCTTCAGCGAATACCCGGTCCCCGAGTGGTTGCGTACCCAGAGCCTCCAGCCAACCCCCGCTTTCAGCCACGCTCAGGGTGCGCGCATACACCCACGGTTCATTCGCACACAAATGTACTTCACGCAGACTTGCAGCGGTTCCAGGCAGCGTGTGCAGAAGCACCGCATCGTGCACATCCAATTGGGTGACGCCTTCATGCAGCACTTTCACATGAAAGGCATCTCCCGCGGCGGCGCGCAACTTTTCCGTCAACGAGTCCACATGGGCCAGCCATGGCCACAGTGCCTGCGGACGCGCCTCTGCCGGCCACACCGTCAATGGTGTCCAAAAGCCGGCATGATTGCTGCTGGTGCGGGTCTGCATGGAGGATCCTGGTACTGCGCACATTATTTTGGAGTCACGCTTGAGCATAACGGCTATTGTCGCCGAGCCAGCGGCGAACGATGAACGGCACCCGCTCAGGATAACGATCCAATAACAATGTCGCGGCCTGCTGTACTTCGGGGATGAGTGGCGCATCCCGGGTTAAGTCGGCGATACGCAGGTGCAATTCACCGGCCTGGCGCGTGCCAAGCAGTTCGCCCGGACCACGCAACTCCAAATCCCGGCGCGCAATCTCGAAACCGTCGTTGGTCTCGCGCATCACTGCCAGCCGCGCCCGCGCAGCTGCCGACAGCGGCGCATGGTAGAACATCACGCAACTCGACTCCACCGCACCACGGCCCACACGGCCGCGCAACTGGTGCAATTGCGCCAAGCCCAGACGCTCGGCGTTCTCGATAATCATCAAACTGGCGTTCGGCACATCCACGCCGACCTCAATTACGGTGGTAGCCACCAACAACTGAATATCGCCGGACTGGAAATGCGCCATGGCGCGTTCCTTCAAACGCGACGCCATGCGCCCATGCACCAAACCTATGCTCAGTTCCGGCAAGGCCGAAGTGAGCGCCGCGGCCGTATCTTCCGCCGCCTGACATTGCAAGACTTCCGATTCCTCGATGAGCGGACACACCCAGTACACTTGTCTGCCTTCCGCGCAGGCATGACGCACGCGCGCCACCACTTCGGCGCGGCGTGATTCGGAAATGGCCACGGTCTTCACCAGTGTGCGTCCCGGCGGCAGTTCATCAATGGATGACACATCCAGGTCCGCGTACGCGGTCATGGCAAGCGTACGCGGAATCGGCGTGGCCGTCATGATGAGCTGGTGCGGATAACTGTCTGCCTGTGCGCCTTTCTCGCGCAAGGCCAGACGCTGGTGCACACCGAAGCGATGCTGCTCGTCAATGATGACCAGCGCCAGTCTCGCGAACTTTACGTCCTCTTGAAACAGTGCATGGGTGCCGATGACCAGCGGCGCCTGGCCGCTGCGGATCTGTTCCAGGGTTTCCCGCCGTTGTACGGCGGGCAGGCGGCCCGTGAGCCAGACCGGTTCCAGTCCGAGTGGCGCGAACCAATTCTTGAAATTTCGATAATGCTGCTCTGCCAGCAATTCCGTGGGCGCCATGAGCGCGGCCTGATAACCGGTGCCGATACAGTTCAAGGCCGCCAAGGCCGCCACCACAGTCTTGCCGCAACCCACATCGCCCTGCACCAGCCGCATCATGGGATGCGGTTTCGCAAGATCGCGCAGGATTTCCGTCGTAACGCGCTTTTGCGCGCCGGTCAATTGAAACGACAGCGACGCACGAAACTTTCGCGCCAAATCACTATTGCCGGCAATCACCGGCGCGCGGCTGTGGTCGGCTTGCTGGCGCAACTGGCGCAGACTCAGATGATGTGCCAGCAGCTCCTCGAACGCCAGACGCCGTTGCGCCGGATGGCTGCCGTCCATGAGCATTTCCACTGGCGCATCCGTGGGCGGCCGATGCACATAGCGCACCGCTGCGATCAATCCCGGCATGTGCATCGGCTTCAGCAACTCCGGCGGCAGCAGTTCCGGCAACAAGGCATTGTCCGTGTCGAGCATCTGCAATGCCTGGGTCGTCAGCGCCCGCAATTTCAACTGGGCGATGCCTTCGGTGGCGGGATAAATGGGTGTGAGCGCGGTTGCATCCTGTACCGGCGCGGCGTCTTTCAATATCCGGTAT
>JBOIAY010000045.1:0-3918 GCA_050739255.1 Gammaproteobacteria bacterium | reverse complement strand
GTCGCGATTCACATCGAGATACCGGCTGTGGTAGATGACATAGGGAAACGGCAGCAGCAGCGTGCGCTGTTCGGCGGCGCCAGGATAATACGGAAACCTCACGCCGCCCACGCCGAGACCGATATCGAATTGCGATGTGGCTTGTGCCGGCGGATCAGCGGCGTGAACCGTGTGTGGTGTGAACACACACAGCGCCAGCAATAAACCAATGCTTGTTGTCACGGCGCGAGACGGCACGCGTGCATTGCCGTGCGTGACGCGTTGGATTATCGCTGTCGTACCGCTGTGCCGTCTCACACCGGATCCACCGGCGTGGTGCCGCCGCTGAAATCCGTTTTTGCCTGCGCCAGTCGGTAGCGACGCTCGAGATTCCAGCGGCGCAGGTCGAGCAGCGTGGCGACGGCGTATATTAGTTTGAAAAACTGCAAGCGCCACCACACCTTGCGCGAATCGAACAAGTCACCGGCCAGCATCGAGATCACGCCCTGTTCGACATTCCAGATATTACGCGGATAACGGAACATTTTCCGCATCACCGGCGAGTTGAAGCGGTAGATGAAAAACGCGAAGCGTCGCATGCCGGCGCGCAGGCGTCGCTCCAGGCGGCGTTGCTTGGCGGCTTCACGCGCGGGTTCACGCAAGGCGATGTTGACCACCTGTGCGGTGCGTTCCGCGCCACTCATGGCCAGATACACGCCGGAAGAAAACACCGGATCAAGAAACGCGAAGGCGTCGCCCACCAGCATCCAGCCGGGACCGCCGATGGTGCTGGCGTCGTAGGAATAATTGCCGGTGACGCGCACTTCGTCGCCGATCAGGGTTGCCTGGCCGAGTCTCCCCCAAAGCGCCGGGTTGAGCTTGAGTGTCTCGAAGAAAAAATCATGCGACTTGCCGCGTCGCTGCTTCAGATAATCCGGGCGGCACACCGCGCCAACGCTCATCACGCCGTCGGGCAGGGGAATCATCCACATCCAGCCATGCTCGAAATTGTAGAGGCTGATGTTGCCTTTGTCCTCGCCGGGACGGTACTCAGCGCCGCGAAAATGACCGAAGATCGCGGCACTCTGGTGTTCGCTGTTCTTGCGTTTGAGCTTCTTGCGACTCGCCAGAAAAGCGTCGCGGCCGCTGGCATCGAGCACATAACGTGCTTGCACCCGGTAGGTGCGTCCGTCGTCGGTACGCACGCCAGTAATCGAATCACGCGAGCCGCGCTGTACCAGTGTCATCACCTCGGCGCCCTCACGCGCATCCACGCCCTGAGCGCGCGCATGTTCGAACAGCATCTGGTCAAAATCCTGCCGCCAGACCTGGAAGGCATGCGGTGGGCTGTCGCCCAGGGCGCGTGCGAACGCATAGGTGCGGTAACCGCACGCGTCATCGGCCTCGAAATCGGCGCCCGGCTTGTACACTCCGAGCGCACGCACCTTGTCCAGCACCCCCAGGCGTTCGAGTACCGGCAGGTTCATGGGCAGCAGTGATTCGCCGATGTGAAAACGCGGATGACGCGTCTTTTCCAGTTGCATGACTGACCAGCCTTGCCGTGCGAGCAGTGTCGAAACCGTGCTGCCACCGGGACCACCGCCGATCACCAGCACATCGCAGTGTTCGTCACACGCAGCGTTTACCTGCTTATCATCCATGTCACACTCCTGTGTTGAAGGTGCCCTGGAGTTTATTTCCGTTGCATTCCGCGTATCCGATGTGCGCGCAATGCTTGCCCGGTATCATTTGGTATCGTTGTTCAGCCAAGAGAACTTACCATACGAATTTACTTTATGGTTCAAACCATCGAACTATTTACCTGTCCGGTTACCGCAACGGATTTGCCGCGGCTGGAAGCACGCTACCTTCCGCGCCTGCATTCCGCGGAGCAGGCGCGTTACCGGCTGTTTGCGTCGGTGCGGCGCCGGCTGGAATGGTTGGCGGGGCGGGCATCGGCACTGGAAGCACTCAAGCAGCTCCTGGGCCGAATCAACGCACACGCGCTGCGCACGGGCAGTATGGGAAACATCGTTTATACAGATGCGACGCTGAAACTGAACCTGAGTCATAGTCACGGGCTGCTGGCTCTAGCCGTGGCAACCATGCCGGTGGGTGTGGATGTGGAACGCGTGCGGCCGCGGTCACTGACGGTGCATGCAGAACGGGTGTTCATGGCGGAAGAAACAGCGTATCTGGCGCGTACGCAGGATGATATTGGACGCTTGCGCCTGTTTTACCGCTACTGGACGCTCAAGGAAGCCGTATGCAAGGCGGCGGGAATTTCGATCTGGGAAGGGCTTGCGGCGGCGCGATTTGATTTGGCGGCGCAGACACCGGTGTTCACCTGCACGAAAGAACGGCTCGCCGGACCCTGGCGATTCTGGTCTGCGGGCATTGACGGACACTGGCAACTGGCGGTCGCGGCCCGGGGCGAGCCGGTCGCGGCGGCATTGCAGGCCTGGCGCACGGCATTGCCGGGTGCATGGACGAAACAGGTGCTGGATGCGCTCAGCAGTTTTTCAAGTCCTTGAGAAAGCGAGGTGTCTCAGCAGGTGGGCCGGCAAAACCGCACCGGGCGGGGTGACAGCGCGCACAGTTCTGTCAAAATATCCCTCTGAATAATCGCAGGGGGCGGGGAAGCCAGTGTCTGAACGCGCGGGAGATTTTTCCATCAACCGCTGGTGCGCCTGGGCGCCGGGCGTCACGGACGGGCCGGACTGGCGGGACTGGATCGCGGGCAAGCGCAGTGATGTGGGAGAGCAACCCAATGTGAGCTTCCTGCCGGCACTGCTGCGCCGGCGTCTGGACCGGGTTGGACGCATGGCCCTGCATGTAGCCTGGCACTGTGCCGAAGGGCATACAGCTTTGCCGCTGGTGTTCGCGTCGCGTCACGGTTCCATCGCCCGCACGGTGCAATTGCTGGATGATCTGGCCCGGAATGAACCGCTGTCGCCCGCGATTTTCAGCTTGTCGGTGCATAACAGCATCGCGGGGCTGTTTTCCATGGCGCGCGGCGACCGAAGTCCGGCCACGGCGCTGGCGGCAGGCCGCCGCACTCTGGTGTTCGCCTTGCTGGAAGGAGCCGGCATGCTGGAGGAGGGCGCCGGTAAGGTGTTGGTGGTGTACGCGGATGAAATGCCGCCTCCGGAATACCGCGCCTACCTGGAACAGCCGGAACCGGACTTTGCAGTCGGATTACTGCTGACCATCCCGGATGGCCGGCGACCGGCTTACCGATTGGTGCGGGGACACACGGCGGCGTCCGGGCCGCGTCCGGAAGTGGCACTCATGGATTTCCTGTTGCAAGATGCACCCGTGGCCGACCTGGATGGGGATAACCATGGCTGGCAATTGCTGCGGCTTGGCGGACATGCTTAAAAAACTGAGCTACTGGTATCGTGCCTTGGGCACCGGCCTGTGTTTCGCAGGTTTCGGAGTGGGCTGCGTGCTCGTGGGCCTCACGGTGTTGCCGGTCATCCTGCTTTGGCCGGGCGACGCGGCCGCGCGTCGCCGGCGGGTGCGCCGGCTGGTGAGTGTGGCCTTTCGGGTGTTGCTGGCGGCGATACGCGGACTGGGTCTTGGGCGCGTGCAAGTGGAGGGCCGTGAATGGCTCAAACACGCATCCGGGCGGCTGGTGCTGGCCACCCATCCGAATTACCTGGATGCGGTGGTGTTGTTGTCGCTCTTGCCCATGGCGGATTGTGTGGTAAAAAGCGGCCTGTGGCGCAATCCGTTCACACGCGCCTTCGCGACCACGGCGGATTACATAAGCAACGAGGATCCGGCCGACATGATTGAAACCTGTATCCGGGCGGTGCGCGGGGGCGAGACCCTTGTGGTATTTCCGGAGGGTACCCGCACGACCCCGGGTGAACCGCTGCGATTCAAGCGTGGTGCGGCGCAGATCGCGGTGCGCGGTGATCTTGAGATTTTGCC
>JBOIAY010000044.1:0-6286 GCA_050739255.1 Gammaproteobacteria bacterium | reverse complement strand
AACAAAGAAAACACCAACCCTCTCTGGACCAACGTGGGCAACACCTCGGTCGGCACCGAAACGACCCCACCTGTGGGCGCGGACTTCACTCTCCAAGCAGGCAGCCCCGCGATTGGTTACGCGCTCTCCGAACCGTATCTCCCGGGCATTACTGATGACGGTGCTTACCAGAGCGGTGCCCCCACCGTCGCCCTCTCCGCATCCCCGACTTCGATAACAAACGGCCAGTCCTCGACTCTCACCTGGTCCTCGAGAAATGTAACGAGCTGCACCGGCACGGGCTTCACCGCCTCCGGCACTTCAGGTTCTGCGAGTGTCTCCCCGATGCAAACCACCACGTACTCGATAACCTGCACCGGCGCCGTCGGTCCAACCGAGGCCTCGGCGAGTGTCGCGATAGCCAGTGCCGCCCCGCCACCGACCACGGCGCCACCTTCCAAGTCGGGCGGCGGGGCCATGGGAGGGCTGGGGCTGCTACTGCTTGGAGCGCTTGCAGGATTGTCCAAGGCACGGCCCCAGAGAGCACTCAACGGCAAGGGTCATTAAATCTTCAGGGCTGTTGAGCACAGATGGTTTTGCTGACCTTCTTCGTTGCGCAGCAACTTAAGGTTCTCGTGGACTGGATCGAAACTAGCGCTTATCGCACATCATCTCCACTACTACAGAGACAAGCCACCCCGATACGCGCTCTTCGCCGAACAGGGTTTGGAAAGTTTGCAGTGCCGGTTCCCAGTAATGCACGCCTCCAACACTGGCTTGCTTCTCAGATCGCCAAGTACAACCAGGCGGAAATGGGGACGCTACCCTTTATTGATGCATCATGCTAAATTCCACCCATGCCCCGTTTGGCTCGCAGTGTTTGCGCCGAGGTGCCCCACCACATCACCCAGCGGGGGAACCGGCGTGAGAATGTATTCTTTACGGATCGCGATCGCGTCACCTACCTGAAGTGGCTGGGTGAATATGCCGCAAAACACCAAGTCGAGATACTCGCGTATTGCCTCATGAGCAACCCTATCCATCTTGTTGCCGCGCCTGCGCTGGAAGCAGGATTACAGCGGGCCCTGAAACCTCTGCACATGCGCTATGCGCAACGCATCAACCGTGCCAAGCACTGCAAAGGTCATCTGTGGCAGGGGCGGTTTTTCTCCTCGGCCCTGGACGCAGACTACCTGTGGGCGGCGATCCGGTATGTCGAACGCAATCCGGTACGCGCAAAGATGGTCCGCAGGGCGGAGAATTACCCATGGTCAAGTGCCATGGCCCATTGTGGGTTGAAAGAAGAGGATGAGGTTTTAACGGGTAAAGCACGCTGGCGAAAGCAGTTCGCGAGCATTGGGAACTGGTCTGCTTGGCTGGCGGCAGGGGATGACCCGGTTGAGCTGGAGATACTCAGACGCAATGTTGAGAGCGGGCTGCCTTGCGGTTCGCAGAGGTTCATTCACAGGCTTGAAAAACTGGTGGGCAGGAAATTGGAACACCGGCCACGGGTCCGGCCAAAGAAAGACATTGAGGGTAGAAACATTGGAAAAGGGTAGCGTCCCCTTTATGCCACGAGTCGATTCCGCCGCTCAAACCGTTACCACCGTTACCGCCGCCATCAGGTGGCGGCGGCTGACTTTCGAGGTGACACGATGCAGACATTATTAGTCGTCGCGTTTTCTGGCTTGCTTTTCACCGCGTTGCCAATTTATGCCGCACCAACGGTGCAAATATTACTTAGCTCGCAAAACCCTTCTGTTGGAGAGCCGGCATGCGGTAGTCAGGCGAACTACTACACCTATACCATGGTGGTAGAAGACGGCAAAAGTGTGCTCACACGGTATGACTTTTGTTCGCCTGGTAGACCCGATGCAGAAGTTGTGACGGATGCTGTTGGAAACAACTTCATCTTGTTGAAGTATAGTGCCGGAAGTGGAACGACTATAGCTGTAAAGTTGCGTGTATTTGAGCTACCGAGTAAACGTGAGAATCTTGGTCGTTACTGGGGGTTGACGGAGTATATGACCGTGCCTATTGATGCTACGTCTGGACCACAATCCGAATGGGAATATAAATACAAAGTCGAGAAACCGACGTGCGGAGGACTACGGTTTCTATTCACTCGTGTAGTTGCGGGTCATGGGGAAATAGATTCAATCCCTGGACAGAAAACTCGTATAATTGAAATCGGGGTTCCATCAAAATGCTCGCCTTAATTGCAGGACGCCAACCAGAGCCTCGACGAGAAGTTTGACTGCGGCCATTTGAACCGTCTGAAGCAATCCAAGGTCAGCAACGACCTCCGCCACGAACATAGGCGGGGGCACCTATAGCGCGAGCTACGATGCGGACGGCAACATGGCTGTGCGCAACGATCATCAAATCCAGTGGACGGTGGACAATCTGCCAACAAGCATTGGCTCGGCCACAGGCAGCAGCACCTTCAGCCATGGTCCGGACCACAATCGCTATTACCAGGCCGCGGCGTTCAACGGCGTGACCACGGACACTACCTACATCGGCGGCCTGTTCGAGGTGGTGGCCACCCAGACCAGCACCGAATACCGCCACAACATCGTGGCCGACGGGCAGGTCGTCGCGGTGCACACCGTTGATGAAAGCGGCGCGGCCAGCACCAGCTATCTGCACTATGATCACTTGGGCAGCGTGGATACCATTACCGATGATCAGGGCAATGTCGTCCAGAGCATGAGCTTTGATGCGTTCGGTATCAGGCGCGATGCGTATTTCACGCATGCCGGCCACTGATTTTACTTCAAGGCAGCCGGTTATTTAATGCATTGCGGTCGGGTTTTCCATGGCAACCATCACGAGTTGCCCGAAAGCAGACGTCCGCCACGGACCGCTTGGGTCGCTTTCAGTCATCTCCAATATCCTTGAGACAATCACACGAGATTGACGGGAATGCGTCTCTCCAGCGTGAGAAAGGAATAGGCGAAAGAGTTGCGCTCATCTGCAATATGATTCTCGCATGCCGTTTCCCGCCAGTCCGCTGGGTCAAGCATGGGAAAAAATGTATCCGCATCGAAGCCTGCGTGCACACGAGTCAGGTAAATGCGCTGCGAGCGTGGCAGCGCCTCACGATAAATCTCCCCGCCTCCGATCACCATGGTTTCAGGCACACCGGCGGCCAACACTAGGGCATCGGTAAGTGAATGAGCGATCTCGCAACCCTCTGCCTTAAAATCACGGTCGCGGGTAACCGCGATATTGCGCCGCTGCGACAGCGGCTTGCCGATGGCTTCGAATGTCCGCCGGCCCATGATGACGGGCTTACCGAGTGTGATGGTCTTGAAATGCTTAAGATCCGCGGGCAGATGCCACGGCATCCTGCCGTTCTTGCCAATTTCGTTGTGTTCGCCTACGGCGACGATAATGGATAGCATGATGCGATTGAGGGCCGAGATCATCCAGCGTGGCTGCGCAGCAAGCTCAGCCCCAATATGCGGGCGGCTTTGTTGAGCGCTGCGTCGTAGCAAGCAAACAACAATGGTTCGCCCGCCGCGCGCGCCAGATAATCGGCGGCGGCCAGGTGCACGCTGTCATAAGCGCGCAGGGCAAATGCCTCGGCGAGTTCCGCGGCCCGCGCAAGTTGCGCTTCCGTCGCTTCCACGCGTCGCAAATCGCCCCAGTCCGCGGTGAACCGCTCACGCGTCCGCTCATGCTGTGGGCCGCTCAAAGCCTTCTCACGTCGTAAACGTGACAAAGCGGCACAGGTCTCCACATACGCAAGCACCGAGGATGCCAGCGATGCGGCTGCCACGGCCGCTTTCTGCACATCGTCGCTGTGCTCCTCGTTTACGTACAGTTTGATCAGCGCCGAGGTATCCAGATACAGGATCACCGGCGGTCTTCCAGCACCGCACGCGCGGCCCGGCTGCTTTTCAGCTTGGCCTTGCCGCGCCCCTCCAGAAATTGCCTGGGTTTGGCGCCATTCCAACGCACACCAGGGACTCCGGGAGTCCCCTGCGGCAACGGCGCGAGTTGTGCCAAAGGTTTGCGTCTCGCGGTAATAACCAGGGTTTCGCCCTGCCGGACCCGTGCCAGACAGGCCGAAAGACGGCTTTTTAACTCGCGAACTGAGATGCTCATTGCACCTGCGCCAGACTTAAATGTGGTCACATAATAGCATATATGTGGTCACGAAAAGACTGGCTTCGTCAGCCGAGCCTGGCGCCGTTTTGCACCGGCTTGTCCGGCACTGCCAGCACAACACTGCCGTCTTCACGATAGAACCCACATACCAGGCATTCTGAAACGAACGGACCGATGCGCTTGGGCGGGAAATTCACCACCGCCAGCACCTGCCGGCCGAGCAATTCTTCAAGACGGTAATGCACGGAAATCTGGGCAGAGGAATGCAACACACCGATCTCGGAGCCGAAATCCACTTTGAGCTTGTACGCCGGTTTGCGCGCTTCGGGAAACGGCTCTGCCGCAATCACGGTGCCGGCACGCAATTCCACCTTCTCGAAATCCTGCCAAGTGATAGCCTGCATGGCTACCAGACAAAAGGTATGAATCGGTGAGTGCGCCCCATGTAGTCGCGGTAAGCGGGACCCAAGGCATCGCACAAGGCGCGCTCCTCAACACGAACACGATAGCCATAGCCGATAATCGCGCCGAGCAGAACCGCGATCAGCGCCAACCAATTGGTCAGAGCAAGACCTAATCCAAACACAGTAATCAAGGCGCCGCTGTAGGAAGGGTGGCGGATATATCGGTAAGGCCCCGACTCCACAACTTGCTGGCCCGCACGTGTAGCCACATCGCGGGTGAAATACTTGCCCAGGACCCGGATCGCGTACCAGCGAAACACTACGCCAGCCAGCATCAGCACAATCCCAATCCAAAATACCAGGTGCTGGTGCCAGGCAATCGTCCCGATCGGTGGAACTATGTTCACACAGAAAAACGCTACGAATATCCCCACGACCATACTGACCCACAGAAAGATATGTGAGCCGCGATCGCGTTTGACTGCGCCTTTTTCAGAGCGCTGAAAATAACTCCCAATCCACTCAGGAATGTAGCAAATGGCGAGCGTGATATATAACACAAGCGCATAGATTTCCGACTGGGCAACGAGTGCGTGCAGTCCTCCTCCTCAGACCGCCACCGGCGCCTTGATAGCCGGATGCGATTGATAGTTCGCAATCTCGAAATCCCCGTACACATAGTTGAACAACGTGGGTGGTTTGCGTTTGATCACCAGTTGAGGCAGCGGAAACGGCTTGCGTACAAGCTGTTCTTCGACTTGTTCCAGATGATTCAGATACAAATGGCTGTCGCCACCGGTCCAGATGAACTCGCCGGGCTGCAAGCCAGTCTGCTGCGCGATCATGTGCGTCAATAGCGCATACGAACAGATGTTGAACGGTACGCCCAGGAAGATATCGGCACTGCGCTGATAGAGCTGACAAGATAAGCGGCCATCGGCCACGTAGAACTGGAACAGCGCGTGGCAGGTTTGTAAGGCCATTTTATCCAGATCCGCCACATTCCACGCGCTCACAATCATGCGGCGTGAATCAGGGTTTTTCTTCAACTGCTCCAGAACCTTGCCGATCTGATCTATGTGGCCGCCGCCGGCCACCGGCCAACTGCGCCATTGATAGCCGTACACCGGCCCGAGCTCGCCGTCGGCATCGGCCCATTCGTCCCAGATCGTGACTTTATTTTCGTGCAGATATTTGAGATTGGTTTCACCGCGCAGAAACCACAGAAGTTCATGGATGATGGAACGGAAATGCAGTTTCTTGGTGGTGACGGCGGGAAAGCCTTCGGCCAGATCGAAGCGCATCTGGTAACCAAAAACTGAGAGCGTGCCGGTGCCGGTGCGATCGCTCTTGCGCGCGCCGTGGTCGCGCACGTGGCGTATGAGTTCCAGGTATTGGCGCATCAGACGGCTCCCGCGGACTCCCTGCGCCGGTAGGCCAGCACCAGCAGCACAATGCCGCCGATGATAAGCGGCGCCGACAGCACCTGCCCCATGGTGAGCCAGCCAAAGGCCAGATAACCGAATTGCGTATCGGGCAGGCGCCAGAATTCCACCAGGAAACGGAAACAACCATAGAGCAGCGCGAATAATCCGGTAGCCGCCATACGCGGCCGCGACTTCATGGAAAACAGCCACAGCACTACAAACAACACCACGCCTTCCAACAGGAATTCATAAAGCTGCGTGGGTAGCCGCGGGAGACTGTACCCATTCACCATCTCCCGGCAATACTCGCCACCGGTAAAACGGGTATCGGTGCAGGGGATACGCATGGCCCAAGGC
>JBOIAY010000043.1:0-23552 GCA_050739255.1 Gammaproteobacteria bacterium | reverse complement strand
ATTCCAGTTTTTCCAGCAACTCCGGACGCCGCAACCAACTGCGGCCCAGCGCCTGTTTCCGGCGCCAGCGGCGGATGGCCGCATGATCTCCGCTCATCAGGACTTCTGGCACGCGCTTTCCGTCAATGTCCTCGGGCCGCGTGTAGTGCGGATAATCCAGCAGGCCGTTCATGAACGAATCCTGCGCCGCCGAATCCTCGTCGCCCAGCGCGCCGGGCAGCAGCCGCGCCAGCGCATCAATCACCACCAGTGCCGGCAGTTCACCGCCGGAGAGCACGTAATCGCCGATGGACAATTCTTTGTCCACTTCGGTTTCGATGACGCGCTCATCAATTCCTTCGTAGCGTCCCGCCACCAGCACCAGTGCTTCCATCGCAGCGAGACGTCGCGCATCTTGCTGGTCAAATCGCTTTCCCTGTGGACTCAGATATATAACCGGCGCTTTCTGTCCGGCCGCTTCCCGCGCCGAACGGATAGCCGAACGCAGGGGTTCGACTTTCATCACCATGCCCGGTCCGCCACCGAAGGGGCGGTCATCCACAGTGCGATGCCTGTCCGTGGTGTAATCCCGCGGATTCCAGCTCTTCACCTTGAGCAAACCGCGTTGCTTTGCGCGTCCGGTGACACCGAACTGGAGCAACGTGTCCACCATTTCTGGAAACAAAGTTACTACTTCAACATGCACGGCTAAAAATCCGGATCCCAGTCTACCCGAATCACCCGCGTGTCCAGGTTTACATCTTTTATCACCTGACCGCGAATGAATGGAATCAATCGCTCGCGCTCACCTTTTACCACCAGCACGTCATTCGATCCGGTGGCGATCAGGCTCTGCACCCGGCCGAGTGAGCGCTCATCGGCGAGTCGGACATCCAACCCCACCAGATCCGCCCAGTAATATTCCCCGGGTCCGGTCGCCGCCAACTGGTCACGGCGCACCGCAATGCTCGTACCCATCAAGGCGGCTGCCTGATCGCGGTCCGCGATGCCGTCGAGCCGCGCGATCACGCTCTTGCCATGGACGCGGCCTTCGGCCACTTGCCACTCACGCCACGCACCGTCGCGTTCCAGCAACCACGGGCGGTATTCGATGATCTTTTCACGGGGTTCGGTCCAGGACTGGAGTTTTACCCAGCCTTTCACGCCGTAAGCGCCTGCGATCCTGCCGATGACGATGCGCCGTGTTTCCGGCTCAGTCATGGTGCGGGCAGGCGTCGGAATCAGACGGCGACCTTGTGCTCCTTCATGAGGTAGCTCACGCGATCCGAGGGCTGGGCGCCCTTGGACAGCCAATACTTCACGCGCTCCGCATCCAAACGCAGCACTTCCTCATGGCTCACGGCCATGGGATTGAAGAAACCGAGGCGCTCGATATAGCGCCCGTCGCGGGAGGAACGCCGGTCGGTCACGATCACGTGGTAAAAGGGGCGCTTTTTGGCCCCGCCGCGCGTTAAACGAATGGTTACCATGAATTCGATATCCTCTGAATGCGGACCCGAGGCGGCCGGGCATTCCGGTCGTGTGTGGGACTGCGCATTTTACGTGATTCTGGCTAAAAGTGAAGGGCTTATAAGCACTTACACCTCGCCAGGACCTGAAAAACTCTCGAAGCATATTCATCAAATAACGCGGCCGCGCCTTGTTTCTTTGCACTTTTGTCCCGCCCTCCGTATACTTTCTGTATCTCATTTTGGAATACAGAAATGACTACTGTTTCCATACGCCTGCCCGACGAACTGCTGAAAGAAACAGAGAAACGTGCCCGGGAACTGCGTATCCCGCGCGCCGAATACATCCGCCGCGCCATCGAATCCCTGAACACCGCAGCCACTGCCCAGCACCGCCGCCGCCGGATCATGGAAGCGTCGCGGCGTGTGCGCAAGGAAAGCCTGCGCGTCAATGCCGAATTCGAGGCTGTTGAAGACGCACCCGATGCGTAAGCGCGGCGGCGTCTGGCTCGCCACCCTGAATCCTGGTCGCGGTACGGACCCCAGAAAAATCCGCCCCGTCCTCATCGTGCAAAGCCAAGCCTTGCTGGATGCGGATCATCCCTCCACCCTGATTATTCCCCTGACCACCCATCTCATGAATGCCGCTGAACCGTTGCGCCTGCGCTTGCCTGCCCAGGATGATCTCGACAAAGATTCCGATCTTTTGCTGGATCAACTGCGCGCCATAGACAACAAACGGCTGGTCCAGGGGCCTTTGCTGCAATGTTCGCTGGAGTTCATGAATCAGGTGGATGAAGCGTTACTGGAAGTTCTGGATATCGCGCTGAGCTAGTGCAATATCAATGTTGTGAGAATCCAGGCGGCAGTTGTCCCTTGAAACCCCTCAGCAGCTTCGCCATACCTCCCTTCGCCATCTGTTTCATGACCTTGGAGATCTGAGCGTATTGCTTGAGCAGCCGGTTCACGTCCTGCACCTGAGTGCCGGAACCGGCGGCGATGCGCCGCCGGCGTGAGCCATTGATGAGTTCCGGCCGCCGGCGCTCTTTCGGTGTCATGGAATTGATCATGCCGATCTGACGGCGCATGTCACGATCGTTGAACTGTGCCTTGGCCGGTTCCGGTATGCGGTCGGCACCGGGCAATTTATCCAGCATGGCACCAAGCCCGCCCATGTTCATCATCTGCTGCAACTGGTCGCGGAAATCCTCGAGATCGAAGCCCTTGCCCTTCTTGAGTTTGTCGGCCAGCTTGCTGACTTTATCATGATCAACTTTCTGATGGGCTTCTTCGACCAGCGACAGCACGTCGCCCATTCCGAGAATGCGTGATGCCAGCCGCTCCGCGTGAAAGACTTCCAGTGCATTGGTTTTTTCGCCCATACCCAGAAACTTGATGGGCGCACCGGTGATGTGCCGCACCGACAGCGCCGCGCCACCGCGCGCATCGCCGTCCGCCTTGGTGAGCACGATGCCGGTAAGCGGTAGAACCTTGCCGAATGCCGCCGCCGCATTCGCGGCGTCCTGACCGGCCATGGCATCCACCACGAACAGCGTTTCCACCGGCGCCACCGCCGCATGGATGCGTTGCGTTTCCTGCATCATGGCTTCATCCACGTGCAGGCGGCCAGCGGTATCCACGATCAACACTTCGAACAACTGCTTACGTGCCTTGTCCAGCGCGGTCTGCGCGAGTTGTACCGGATCGTCGCCTGCCGGTGCGAAATAACCGGCACCAATCTCGCCCGCCAATTTCTGCAACTGCTCACGCGCCGCGGGACGATAGACATCGGCGCTTACCAGCGCAATCTTTTTATTCAGGTTCTCGTACAGATAACGTGCCAGTTTGGCGGCAGTCGTGGTCTTGCCAGCGCCCTGCAGACCCGCCAGCAGAATCACGGCCGGCGGACGTACGCTGAGATTCAGTTCTGCGTCGCCGCCCATGACTGCCACCAGTTCGTCATGCACGATCTTGATGAAGGCCTGGCCGGGCGTGAGACTCTTCAACACCTCCGCGCCCAGTGCGCGTAAATGCACCTGCTCAGTGAACGCCTTCACCACCGGCAGCGCGACATCCGCTTCCAGCAAGGCCATGCGCACGTCGCGCAGTGCATCGCGGATATTGTTTTCCGTGAGCCGGCCGCTGCCACGCAAGCTGTCCAGCGTGCGTGTCAGCCGTTCGCTTAGGGCTTCAAACATAAGGATTCCATCTGCGCTGAGATCGGCATTATAGATTGAACGCCACAGTATCCTTATATTGAGGAAATCCTAAATAATTCCGTTCGTACTGAGCCAAGCCTGCCCTGAGCTTGTCGAAGGGACGTATGAACGAATTATTCTCTCGCATATTCAATGTATTGCAGATTGCCCTTCGACAAGCTCAGGGCGAACGGTGAATAAATAAGCAGTGCTTAAATATGCGCACGGCGTATCGGGCTACGATGCGCATTTCTGGCGGTTCCGGCGGGTCCGACTTCACTGTATGCCGCAGCCTGTGCGATGATGACGCAGCGAGTCCGCCTGTTTTGAGTGCTAAATATGCGATTCACCGGTATGGCTGTCATTGATCTGGTTCTGTATTGTTTGGCGGCACTGGCCCTGCTGCTGGCCTTCTTCAAATGGGGGCCGGCGTTTATCCGCGAGCGCAAGGGCTTTGCCGGCACCGCTGCCGTGGCTGCGGTGCTGCTGCACACGCTGCTGCTGTACGCGCTGATCTTCACGCCCCACAGCATGGACCTGGGATTTTTCAACACCGCCACGCTGGTGGGCTGGCTGGTGACACTGATCGCGCTCGCCACGCTGCTCAAACCGCATTTCGAGAACCTGGGTGTGGTGTTGTTTCCGCTTGCCGGCATCAGCATCTTGCTGGCGGAACTGTTTCCCAGCGACCGACTCATGGTTATCGAAAGCAGTTGGCCTTTGGATGTGCATATTGTGCTGTCCCTGATCTCGTACAGCCTGTTCGCCGTGGCCGCGCTGCAGGCGATTCTTATCGCGATACAGGAATACCGTCTGCGCCGGCGTGTGCCTGGAGGAGTCTGGAGCGCGTTGCCGCCTTTGCAGAATATGGAACGTTTTTTGTTCCAGCTCATCGGCGCCGGCTTCGTCCTGCTGACGCTTGCGCTGTGCGCCGGCTTGATCTTCGTGCACAATCTGGCGGCACAGCATTTGATACACAAAACCGTGCTCTCGGTGCTGGCGTGGCTGGTGTTCGCGGTATTGCTGTGGGGCCGCTGGCGGTTCGGCTGGCGCGGCCGCACCGCAATCCACTGGACACTGGGCGGGTTCGTGGTGCTGGCGCTGGCCTATTTCGGCGACAAGCTGATACTCGAACTGATTCTGGGCCGACACTGGAATCTCATGTCCTGAAGAGGCGCCCCGGTTTTGCAAAACATCCCGCTCTGGTCACTCATTGTCATCCTGATCATCCTGCTGATCCTGTCCTCGTTTTTTTCCGGCTCCGAGACCGGACTCGTTTCCATCAACCGCTACCGTTTGCGGCATCTGGCAAGGGCCGGGCATCGCGGCGCAGTACTCGCCAACCGGCTGTTGCAGCGGCCGGACCGCGTCATCGGCATCGTGTTGCTGGGCAATACCCTCATCAACGCTTTCGCCACCGCCATCGCCACCCTGATCGCCTTGCGCATCGGTGGTGACAGTGCGGTGCTCGTCGCGACCATTCTGGTCGCATTGCTGCTGTTGATTTTTGGTGAAGTCGCGCCGAAGACCCTGGCGGCACTGCACCCTGAAAAACTCGCTTTCCCCGCCGCGTACGTCTTCACCCCCCTGCTCAAGATCTTTTATCCAATCGTGTGGGTTGTGAATCTGATCGGCAATTCCATCCTGTGGGTATTCGGAGTGCGCGGCAATGCCGCCGGCACGCCTTCCATGAGTCAGGAGGAATTGCGTTCAGTGGTCATGGAAGCTGGTGGCCTGATACCCAAGCGTCACCAACGCATGCTGCTGAGTATCCTGGACCTGGAGAAGATCACCGTCGAGGACATCATGGTGCCGCGCAACGAGATCAGCGGTATAGACATCAGCGCCGACTGGGAGGAAATCATGGCGCAGTTGCGCACCAGCCAGCACACCCGCCTGCCAGTATATGAAGACAGCATTGACGATGTGCTGGGTTTTGTGCACGCGCGCCAGTTCCTGCACCTGGTTGTGCATCAGGAACCCACACACGACATGCTGCGCGCTATCCTGCGGGATGCGTATTTCGTTCTTGAGGGCACGTCCCTGCAACGGCAATTGTTGAACTTTCAGGCGGCGAAGCGGCGCATCGGCCTGGTCGTGGATGAGTACGGCGACATCCAGGGGCTGGTGACGCTGGAAGATATCCTGGAAGAAATCGTGGGTGAGTTCACTTCGGACCCGGCGGCGCAAAACAAGGATATATATAAGGAGGCGGACGGCAGCTATCTGGTGAACGGCAGCGCCAACGTGCGCGCGTTGAACCGCGCCATGAACTGGAAACTGCCCACTGCCGGACCCAAGACGCTGAATGGTTTGATCCTCGAATACCTGGAGACCATCCCCCAACCGGGCACCAGCCTCAAGATCGCCGGTTATCCGATGGAAGTCGTGCAAACCAGAGGGAGCGCGGTAAAAACTGTCCGTATTCAGCCGGAGACGGCCGTGAAAACCGAAGGAAAAAACAGAACCTGAATAAAGCGAATCGCGTTCTGCGTTCAGGGCAAAGGACAAATGGCGCCTTTGCTGTAACCGATTGATGTAGCGTTGTCGTCCATCTGATTCTGGCCCGCTTGTCGCCCGCCGAACCTCGAACCCATGAAGTTGTCAAAACTGATGGCTATATCCGAAATCTGGTCCTGTCCACCGGAGTTTCTGCAACCTAGCGCGTCCGATTAGAGGTCAACTTTCTGAATGGCGGGAGCTGACAATCAATCGGCGGGCTCGGCGTTGCGCCGGTCAAGCATGACGGAATTCGCCCCGGGCTTGAGGTCCACCTTAACATCCCACAACAACGAGGCGTTATTGGCGAAAGTTGCGATCATCACGTAGTAAGTTCCGGCGGGGACTTTGGGGGAAAGCACACCGGAACCACTGCCGGGCATCATAACTTTAGCCGCGAAGAAATAAGCGATTCCCCCATACAATTTCTTGCAGTTGGCGGGAGAGGGACAGTGTTGCTTCAGGGCCTCCCACGCCTGGCGCGCGGTGGTTCCCGGTGGTAACGGAGCGCCGTTGGCCCGCAGCACGTCGTCGAATCTTTTCTTCATCAGGAATATCCATTTCCCGGCCAGCGGGTTTTCACCGGCGGGATAACCGGACGTTACCGACAGTGTTGAGTTCGCCCCGGCAACCTCGGGCACGGTTGGAACCGCGGCCGGGACGGAAGCAGCGGGCGAGCTACCCGCTATGGAGGTGACCAGACTTCCACTCGTTGCAACGGATTGTGACGGCATGCTCGCGATGGCTGACGAAGCCTGTGCGGCCGCTCCCTGGGGGACCAGCTTGCCAACGGAACATGTGGCGTTGCTTGGGGCAAAGTTAACCTGATCGCCGGTCATCCCTGTCACGAGACGCCCGGCGACGGCCACGGAAGCAGGCCCGGCGAGCGATCCATCAAGCTGGAGGGTTGCTGTGAACGGCGAAGCTGGGTTCTGAACATGGACAAGAATCTGATTGCCAGCGCGCTCGACGCTGTACTTGTCCCGGACGTGCGCTTCTCCGCAATCGAGTACCACGGAAGCCGTCGCAAACTGGGCTTTGAGCCCCCCTGAGCTCGTGTAGGGTCCGAACATGCGAATTCCTGGAGGGGGCATTTCCATATTGCTGTTTGCCGGCGCCTGGCCATTGCTTAAGCCGACTATCTTGGTAATATCCGCCAGCACGCCGAGAGTGGACACCATCGGGCCGGCGGGGGACAGGGTTCCGATCGCGCAGGTTTGCGTCCGGGGAGCGTAAATCGGCTCGGTGTACCATTGCCTCGTGCCGGGAATCTCTTCTCCGGTCTCTTTATTGTATTTATACGTGTAATAGCGGTGGTATCCGGTAATGACCTTACCGTCGAAAGCCGCGGAGGGCGGTCCCACCAGCTTGCCGTCCGGCTGCAACTGAAATGAGAAGGCGCTGGGGGAATTATCCACGTGAATGGCAATATGGTTTCCATCTCTCATTAACGCATAATTGCGGGCGTCAATAATGAGTTTGCCGCAGCTACCCATATAGACCTTCGTATCCCTGAAGCCGGCTTCAATTCCCTGCGCGCTTTTGTAATCTCCGGTAAGCGTAAGGCCGGTGTAAGTGGAAGAAGGGGTCAGGCCGCCCGGTTTCATGCCGGCCAGGTCGAACAGGCCGGCGCTCATGCCCTTCCCGATGCACTGGAGTGCGCTGCTGCCGAGGTCCAGGCAGCGCCGCGCCGCCACGCTGCCCGCGTCGTTGGGAAGCCCCGCGGTGCCCTGCGCCGCGGCCTGCTGGGCGGCCTTGGCCTGCGCCGCCGCTTCCTCGTTTTGCTTCTTCTCCCCTTCCACGTGAGCCCGATACTGCGCCAACATTCCCCAGAAGGCATGGTTGTAATCGTTAAGAAAATCCGCCGGGAACAGCGCCGTGGTCCATTGCTTGTAAAACTGGTCGTCCGCCATTTCATAATGGCCTTCGAGGTGCGAAAGCTGGCTCGCTTGCTGGGGCGTGTGCGACTGGGCGTAAGCGTCCGTAATCTGCTTTGCGGCGAGATTGTAAGCATAAGTGATCTTCGTCTCGTCCGCAGTCCAGGGGCTTCCATAGGGACGGCTCGCCTCGCGCATATGCGTAATCATTTGCGGAAGCCAAGTGAAGACCGTCAACTGGCGCTCCTGGGTGTCGTCCGGACTCGTGCCCTTAACGGCGCTCTTCACCTGTTCCACGTAAGGCATTGCCGACAAGTAAGGCGGATTGGTGGGCCGCGAGTGCCAATCCTCTACCGGCGCGGCGGGCTGTGTCTGTGCCAGAAGCCCTGAAGTCGAAATCAGGCAAAGAAGAATTACCGGAAAGGCCCGGTGGTATCTCATTTCTTTTCTCCCGTAACGGCCAAGATCAATCCGTTCCTTAATCGTGATTCAAGCGTGAAGCACATGCAGAACAGTCGTCATTTGATCGTCTCGGCGTTACGCCTGCTGAGCGTGACGGAGTTTGCACCAGACTTGAGAACGACCTTGACTTCCCAAAGCAGGATGACCGGGTACTCAAGCGAGGAATGGCACGACACGTAGTAAATTCCCAGCGGAACGCTGTCATCAAACTCTCCACGGCCGCTGGCGGGCATGGTGAAACCGGTCACGATGTCATCGTTGAGCTTTGAGGTGAGGGTATCGCAATTCTTGGACGGTGGGCAGGCGTTCATCAATGTTACCCATGCCTGGGCCGGTGTGGTTCGTGGCGACAAGTGAAAGCCGTTACGCCCCAGCAGTTCGATGAGCCGGCGCCTCATCAAAAGTACCTGCCTTCCAGCCAGCGGGTTCTTACCCGAGGAAAAATCGGAAACCACCGTCAAGGTTGCTTTGCTCACCGAGCTTGAATCGGAAGCGCGGGCTGCGGGCCCGCTCGCCAGAAAAGCACATGACGCGAGCCCCAGCAGCGAAACTGCGATCGTTCGCGAAACACAAAATAAGCTGCGGCAATCGGTCTGCATATTTCACATCCTTCTAAAAGTAGCTGGGGCGATTTACGAAACAACATCGCTCGAAGCCTGTTTCAATTTTGCGTTCATCGCATTACCGATGGACTCAGCCAGCACGCTATTAGAGACAGTTCATGGAATTGCTTCTCCTTCAGTGAACTTCAAGATGAAGATTGGATTGCGAGCCCGCATTCGGCCCCGCATCCTATCCGTCACCCTAACTTCAGGCTTATGCCTGCTATTTCGATTTCTTCATCATCCCGACGAAGTAACGGCGACGATTGCCTCTTCCTCGCCGCCCCGATGCGGCGCACTGCCGGAGATGACGAGATCGCAGACGATCAGATCCACCGGGCCGGTCACATTGCGGTTGTTTTTCAGATGCTCCACCCCGGCGCCCAGCAGTTGGCTGAGCGCCGAGGAAACCCTTGGCTCATTGAGCAATTGCTGGCTCTTATAGGTCCCTGCATAAGACATCAGGCCGGTCAGCTCGCCGGCACACCCTGATTGCGCATACGCCTGTGGACCAATCAGCATGCCGGCAACCAAAGCCAGGGCGGCAACCTTGTCGTCAGCCGCCGCGAGCGCCTTCATGTGGTCTGACGGCCGGCCGCGCCAATGCCGATGGCATCGGAATCGTGCCGTGTGGGTGATCCAGATGTATTGCGGGCAATGATCTGGGCGTTTTCGTTGATCTTGAACAGCACCATCAACAACTCGCACCAGATACGCACGAAGATGGCTCCGAACACTATCAACAGCAATCCTTTGAAAAATCCTCCTAACAACGGGTTGAACATCAGCACGATGCCGGCCACCACCACGGACAGCAGCATCAGCCAATAGACGAAGGTGATGATTTTGGGCGTCAACATCGAATCGAAGAAAAATACCGCTCTCATGACTGTTCTCCTTTCAGTGTGAAGTAAGGATTTGTATCAATGCGCGTTACGAACCCGTCTTTCTCAGCGTGCCCATCGGCCCTTCGAGCGAACCATCTTTGTTACGGGTGAGAACAAAGTTGCCCATCTGGCTCTTGAGGATGACTTTGTCGCCATCCACTTCATATTCGGTCTCTATGGTTCCAGCCGGGGTTGTGAAGTAGGCACTATGCGACTCGAACTTGACAGATATGGCGCCGTGGCTGGTGCTGTAAGTGCCGCTCAGGCCGCTGCCGCAGCCAGCGATGAGCGCCGCCAACAGGAGCAATGCCCCGAACGGGATGTTCCTGATCAGACTTGACTTGAACATGGTGATATCTCCTGATTGATAAACCGTTTGATCGAGCCGCGGCCTGCGCCAATCGCGGGGTCTGGTCCGATTACACTATTGCACAGAAGGGTCAGAATTGCGTCGCAAGTTAGCGGCGGTTAACGGCAATTAGCGGCGGTTGCGAAGTAAAGCTGGCGTGGCGCACAATCCCGCAGGGATTGCCTCTTGCGTGAAACGGAATCAGGCAGAATGAGTGGGGAAGAAGAGAGAACACGAAAACGGGGGGTGCGTGCATCGCGGGCGAGCCTGAGCCAGGCACTCGCCCGAGCTGGACTCAGGACCCAGAGTGCGCTCGCCGAGCGCATCGCCGATCTCGAAGGCCTGGATGCGCCGCCCAAGGATCTCGTCAACCGGGTGTTTCGCGAGCAGCCCGTTGATCCGCTCTCGCTCGCACGCGTGGCCCGGGCCTTGGAGGTCGAGGCACACACGCTTTATCTGACCGGTGCGCAAACCTCGTCGCGGAATGCACCTTTAGCCAGTGCACCGCCACCGGACACGGCCGATACCAGAGCGGCCTCCCGCAGGATGCGGGTATTTACGCCCTGGCGTGTAGTCGGCGGCATTGTCGTGCTCCTGCTCCTCGCCACCGGCATCCTCTGGAACCTGCCCACCGACACACCGCTCGGCTGCGAAGTCAGCGAGTTCGTCCATCCGCCCAAGGTCGCCAGCGGACGGCTCGGCATCGTGGTCGCCCGCTTCGCGAACGATCCCGCCAACGCCGGACAGTATTTTCTGGCCAACAATTTCATCGGCGATTCGCGGCTCGACCCGTATGTGTCGGTGTTGGCGACCTGCCGCGTGTTGTCGCTGGACGAACCTGGCAACCTGCAGCTGCGGCGCAACACCGTGCGCGAACAGGGCCGGGAATTGTTGCGGCGTTTCGGTGCCCAGATCCTGCTCTGGGGCCGGGTTGAGGGCAATCGCCTCGAGGTTCGATTCATTTCAACGCGTCAGGGCAACGCACCCGTCACGCTGGAAATTGGTGGACACCCCATTCCGATCGAGGAACAAAGGCTGCAGATTCCCCTGTTGACGAACCAGACCGCAAATTCGTTGCCGGATATCAAAAAAGCGGCGCTGGAACTGATGAGTCTGCAAACGCCGGCACAGGCGCAGTTACGGACCGATGCGATGCGCAGCTATACCACCTCGATCGACTGGTTGCGCGCATCCGTCGTCAGCAGCGAAAACCTAAAACGCTCGCTTGACCCGCGCCTGGATCCGCAGCGCTGGGCTGCCGTGAATGCGGACCTTTGTTACAACTACCGGCTGCTCGGCGAATATGACGAGAGTGCTCCGGAATTCCATTCGGCCGAGACGGCCTGTAATAATGTCCTGAAGATGCGCCCCAAGGCACAGTATCCACTGGATTGGGAGCAGGCCGAGATCAATCTCGCTTCGGTATACGTCCGGCTGCATCTGTTCGCAGCCAATCGCGAGGATTCGATCAAGCTGCTACGCCAAGCGGAGGCGTCGCTCCTGGCGGCTGAAACCGTGATTCAGCGGCCGCTTGAACCGCAGACGTGGGCGATCGTGCAACGCAACCTGGGCGTTGTGTACGTGCGCCTGGGTGAACTTACCACTGGCGCCGAATCTGAGAACTTTTTCAATCAGGGTATTTCACTTACCAAGGCTTCGCTTGAAGTACAGAATCCCGCCTTTCAGCCCCTGGACTGGGCCGTTACGCAACAAAACATCTGTCTGGCACTGCACGAACTGGGCGAGCGCCGCGGCAAGGCGGGTATTGATCAGGTCCGGCAGGCGATCGGCCATTGCCGCGAGGCGCTGCGCTGGCTTTCGCCCGAGCAATCGGCGCTTGACTGGGCCACGGCGCAAAATAATCTCGCTATTAGCGAAGCGATGCTGGCGCAAATGCAGGGTGACAAACCGAGCCTGACATCGGCAATCGCAGACTTCAAACAGACGCAAACCGTTTACACGAAAGAAACGCTGCCCGTCAATTGGGCCGTGATCGAAGTCAACCTCGGTGAACTCTATTGCCATCTGGCACGCCTTGGCGACAATCGTGCCGCATTCGATCCTGCCGTCGCCCATACCAATCGGGCGCTCGAAGTATTCATCACCAGGAAAGTCACGCGCTACCGGCATTATGCCGAACACCAGCTCGCGGCCGTCAAAGCCTGTCAGGCAGGTAAAACCAGGCAATGCAGATGTGGCGGCGGCTGATTTCCAAACCACGGCGGGATGGCACTGCGACAGTCTCCCTTAGAGTATCTAACAAAGTGAGTACTTTTCAAAATCCCCCCTCGCGCGAAGCGCGCTTCTCCCCCTTTACAAAAGGGGGGTATGGGGGGATTTGGAATGCTATCTGTAACACATGCTTAGCATTTTGTTAAACGCTCTTGGGGACCAATATTGGCACATGGCCGAACAACACATCGCCGGCATGTTGCCTATCTGAGTGCTACATACTTTCCGGCATCGCCGATGAGTGCTGTTCCATGATGCACCAGTGGCCGTGCTCTTTTGCATAAACGAATGTGTAACGTGCCTTCACAGTCCCCGGTTTGCCTTTATCGATCACATGGAACGTGTAGACACCAGCGCGGACGGCTATATCCGGGCTGAGCACACGGATATAACTCTGATCAATCTGCCCCGAAGGCTTGAGCAGCAAGAAATGCTCGAAATAATCGGTAATCTCCGCGCGGTTGGTGCGAATCTTGTTCGATACTGTCGGGATCAGCACGCCGCCGTGTTCGCAATATAGTGCCGCGACCTTTTGAGCATCTCTGGTCTGCAAGGCGGTATTCCAGATAGCGAACTGTCCGGCGATATCAGCCTTGCTTGGCTTGACGCCTGGGCTGGCAGTACACAGCGAAGGGGTCAGAGCAACCGACATCATCAGTAACAGTGAATAAATACTGGTTTTCATGGTGCCTCCAATGTTCATGATTAAGTGATTCCTGCCAATACTGAACGCCGCGCAGTATACCGCATGGCAGGCGGGTGACGGATATTTAAAAGCGCGCCCCACGGTTCCCGGGCTGGTATGCTGGAGCTGGAGCCAGACTTGGTAGGGCCTCAGGAGCGGAACATGCAGTTGGCAGAGCGGCGTTGTTATAGTTACCGCCTGAAAACCCGATGCCCGCAATGAACACTCCGCCCTCCTCCAGCTCCACCGCACCATCGCGCGCCTTGCGGCAGCGGGTCATCGTCGCCTCCACCATCGGCAACGCCTTCGAATGGTTTGATTTCATCGTCTTCGGCTTGTTTGTCCTGGTAATCGCCCGGGAACTTTTCCCTATCGGCTTCAACACCAGTTCACTGTTGCTCGGCACCGCGACGCTCGGCATCGCGTTCATCTTCCGGCCCATTGGCGGAATCGTATTCGGCGTGTATGCCGATCGCGTCGGTCGCAAGAACGCCGTGGCCATGATGGTGCTGCTGATGGCCTTGGCGACTGCGTGCATGGGCCCATTCCGAGTTACGCTGCAATCGGACTCGCGGCGCCTGTGCTGGTGGTAGCCTCACGTATTTTGCAGGGATTTTCCGCGGGCGGAGAATTTTCCAGCGCCACCGCGCTGCTGGTCGAATACGCGCCCGTCGGGCAGAAAGGCTACTACGGCAGCTACCAGATGTGCTCACAGGCGCTGGCGGTAACGCTCGCGGGATTCTCCGCGTACATGCTCAGCGCCTTGCTGCCAATAACGGCGCTCCATAGTTTGGGTTGGCGCGTACCGTTCCTGTTCGGAATCCTGGTAGGTCCGGTTGGTTTCTACATCCACCGGCGCTTGCAGGAATCGCCGGAATTTATGGCTTATAAAAGTTCGCATCCGAAACCGGCGATTGCGGACTTCAAAACCAACTTCGTCAATGCGCGTGCCGCCCTGTTGTGTGGCTTCGGTCTTACGGTATCCGCAACTGTGGCGTCCTATGTAACGTTTATTTACATGCCGATCTTTGCGGTCAATACGCTGCATCTCAGTCTTTCGCAGGCCGTTCTGCCAACGATGCTCTGCGGTGTGCTGCTGGTAGTCCTGTGTCCCATCGCGGGTCATCTCTCAGATCGCTGGGGCCGCAAACGCATGCTGGTGACGGCCATGATTCTGTATGCGCTAGTGATGCTCGCGCTCACCGCTTGGGTGCTGCATGCGCCCAGATTAGGCCGTTACCTCATGTTGCAATCGGTCGCCACCTTGTGCATCGCATTCATGTGGGGACCGTATCCCGCTGCTGTAACCGAATCCGTGCCGGTGGGCGTGCGCGCTACCGGCGTCGCGATCATCTACAACTTCGCCGTGATGCTGTTCGGCGGTCTCGCGCCGTTCTTCATTACCGCACTCATCCGTTTGACCGGTAATCCCATGGCACCGGACTTCTACGTGACCGGCGGTGTCATTCTCTCACTGCTGAGCTATGGCATCTGGGGGCGGGATACGAGTAGGCAACGCAATGCAACTCAAAGAATGGGAGACGCGTCAGAAAATTTACAGAGTTGAGGTATCTTATGATTTATACAGTAACCAATCTGTTTCAGCGCGGCTTGCTGGCCACCTCGTCCGTGGATGTTAATGGCGGGATGGCGGTTGTGTTCGCCGGACGCTCGCGCGCGTATTTCTTCAGTAGCACCCGGATGCTCAGGTCGTGGCGGATCGATCCGCAGCAGCGGCGGCGCATAAGCCGAGCCGCCGCCGAGCGCGGCGAAGACCCGTTCGAGCAGATGCACCGCTAAGTCGGCACGGCCGAGGCCCTGCCCCTGATTGGTCGCGTACCTGTGCTTGAAGAACGGCTGCACCGGTTTGATGCGCAACTGTCGCACAGGGTCAATTAATTGGCATCATGGCTGAAATGCAACATAGGTTCTGGCATCAGAACAATCACTCTAAGAACTTGCTGAATTAATTCTTCAAAATAAATTTAATCGAACGGACGTCGTGAGTCGACCCTAAGCCGTCCGTGGCGAGCGTCCGGTTTCGGGGAGGCTGGCAGTCAACGAACGCTTGAGATAAGCGGCACCACCAACAGTGGGTGAAGCTTTATGTTTGCAGAATTTCATCGTCCTTTTACCCGGAGGTTTCATTTGCGCTGACCCGGGCAAAGTGTACAAAAGTACTAACAGATCGACTAGTCCAAACAGTGATCATAGTTCAGCCGATTTGGAAACAGTGAGACAGATTCTGATGGAATTCAACTATAAGAGGAAATGTACGGCTTTAGACCAATCGGTGTCTCCGGCCACGACTTTGTTTACCAATCGCCGCTGTTTTGTCTTTGGCCAAGGTGGGTGAGTCGCGTTTTTCACGGGTTGTGGTTGCGGGTCTCGTGTAACCGATAAGCTTGTGACGAAGTTCCGCAATATCCTCGATCCGACCATAAACATCACCTAGTTCCAGAATTATTTGTTCCAGCAACAAACTCAGCAGAGAAAACACGGAACCATGGCTATGCCAGGCTCGTTCGGTATCTATAGGTAGCATCAACACGTCGCTGGTCATCTGACGCGCCCAATGACATTGGGTGTCGGTAATGATTATCAGCGGAATTTTCCGCGCAAACGATTCCTCGGCCAGGATCCTGAAGTGCCGGGAATAGCGGCGGAATTCAATGAGTATGAGGCAACTATTGGCACCGGAATCCAATAGAAGGTCAGTGTACGCACCATCGGCTCCATCAGCAAAAATAGTGTTAGGCTTCACATTTTGCAGCAGGGTGGCAAAACCGAAACCGATAAAGCGTGCCAACTGAAAACTGGCAACACCAACCCTGTCAGCATGCGTGATTCTTGCAACGATAGATTTCCATTCTGGGGTTTTTGCCAATTCATAAACGCTGGTCAGCGCTTTTATTTCGGTTTGCAGACTTTGTGCCACAGAGTCTGACCCCTTCTGGAGATCGCGCGTCTTGTACAGTTTCAGCCAGGGTGCATCGTGGCGCAGTTCCTCCTTCAGATCGCCGAGCCCTTCGTACCCTAGGCTGCGCAAGAATCGGCTGACCGTCATTGGGCTTACGCCAACGATCTTGCCGAGTGAAGCCGCGGTTTCAAACGGAATGGCATTGATGTTGTTCAGAAGATGCGTCGCGATCCGCTGCTCGGACGGCGTGAACGCGATCCAGCGTTTCTTCAAGGTATTTTGAAACTCTTTCGTTGTCATTGTGTATTTACGTACTCTGAACGGGTGCTGACTCAACGGAGAATCAGGTTACAGGTTCAATGCTGTGTTGTGCAACTGAAACTATAATGCAGGTTTTATTCAGACCATCTCCTGATCCTGAGCGCCCCAAACCGCACTTGAGCACCAAATATGGCCGTTTTCATAGGTCGCTCCGGGCGAGCGATCCGATTTGAGCGGTATCGGGCCATCCAGATCCACAGTCTCACACAATTGACCCAACACGAAACCTGGAGCCATTGCCAGAGACGTGCCACCCATGTTGCCGACCATAAGTTCCAGGCCCAGCTGGCGCGCTTTTTTCGCCATGGCCAGAGCCTCGGTCAGGCCGCCGCATTTATCAAGCTTGATGTTGACCACATTGAAACGTCCGACTAGCTGATCCAAACCAGAGCGGTCCTGTACGCTTTCATCCGCCGCGATCTGGATCGGGCTATCCAATCCATCGAGTTCTGATTCGTGCCCCACCGGGAAAGGTTGTTCCACCAAGGCAACCTGCGCCCCGATCAGCATCGGCAATAGGCGAAGAAAGGTTTCACGCGTAAATCCCTGATTCGCATCAACCGTGATCAATGCGTCGGGGCGTGCGGCGCGAACGGCATGAATTCGTTCTGCATCCAGTGGTTCACCGGTAAGTTTGAGTTTCAAGGCACGTGCTGTGGAAAAACGCCGTGCGCCTTCTGCCATGTGTGCTGGATCGTTCGCGCCCAGAGTATATACCGTCAACAACGGCTGCGGCGCAGTAATGTCCGCCAGGACGCTGACGCGTCGTCCGGTGCGCTTGGCTTCGATGTCCCACATGGCGCAATCGAGCGCATTGCGAGCACCACCGGCAGGTAGCAGTTGCAACAGATCTTGGCGGCTGGCACCGGACTCGACTGCGCTGCGCACCGCTTCGATCTGTGCGGTCATCGAGGCCGGCGTCTCCTTGTGGTAGTACACGCCGGCCGCTTCGCCCCGTCCTGTTGCCTTACCTTCCCGCAGGGTGACGACGATTACGTCAAATTTGGTGAATGTATAACCGCTGATCCGGAATGGTTCTTTGAGCGGCCAGCTCTCGGTTTCGACCTGCAAACTTAAAGCTGATTTTGTGTTGGTTCTCATAATCTGCATCCCTCAAAGTGCTTCAAACGACTTGAATTCCGCACGTTTGAAATAACCGATAATCAGTCCGGCGAGCAGCCAGGCGCCGCCAAACAGAAATGTGACCTGGTCAAAACCGGACCACACAAAGCCCACAATCAGCAGCCCCAGCAACGGGAACACCAGGTATCGAAATATGTTTCTGCGGTTTTTCTTCCGAATGTAGAAGAATGCGAAAACGGTGATATTCAACAACATGAAGGCGGTCAGTGCGCCGAAATTCACCAGTTTGAGGATCGCTTCTTCCGGCACAAATAGCGCCAGCAGAACCGACAGCACTGCCACCAGCAGCATGGCGTTGACTGGTGTCTTGAACTTAGGGTGCACACGTGCGAGAAACCCCGCAAATGGCAGAGTCTTATCCCGCCCCATGGCGTACAGAATGCGCGCGATTGCCGACTGGGCCGCCAAGGCATTGGCGATGCCCGCCGCGATGACGTTGACAAGGATGAGCGAGATGTACAGACACGCTCCACCCACTTCGCGCGCGATGTTGAAGAACCCCAGTTTCGGGTCCAGCGATTGGTAGTCTGGATGCGCCAGTGCAGCCAGATAGGTTTGCAATATGAAAATCGAACCCAGCAATATCAGTGAGACGACTGTGGCATTGCCGACTGTCTTGCGTGGATTTTTGGTTTCCTCGGCCAGCGTGCTTACCGCGTCGAAGCCCAAGAAACTCAGGGCGGCGATGGAGGTGGCAGTCGCGATGAAGCTCCAATTCAGATGCTGTGGTTGAAAGAAGGGTTTGACTGACCAGCCGCCGGCGCCGTGGCCTTCGATGAAGACGAACTTCACTGCAAGTGCGATGAAAATGCCTAATGCAATAAGTTCGATGAGCAACAGGATCAGATTGGCTCGGGACTGCAATTTGATGCCGAGTACGTTGATCAGCGTATTGATGATGACAAACGCCAGTATCCAGACGTATCCCGGCACGGTCGGCACCAGTCCTTGCAGCCAACTGGCCGAGAAGGCATAGATCAAGCCCGGCACCAGCAGATAATCGGCCAGGATCATCCAGCCGGCGATGAAGCCGGCATAGGGATGCAAGCCCCTCTGTACATAGGAATACACGGAGCCGGCAATCGGGAACTCACCACTCAGTTGTTTGTAACTCAGGGCCGTGAAGAACATGGCGACGATGCCCACCAGGTACACCAGCGGCACCATGCCGTAGCTCTCCTGGGATACAAAGCCATACACGGCGAAGGGCGCTATCGGCACCATGAAGATCATGCCGTAGACGACCAGATGCCCAAGGCTCAGCCGGCGGTCAAGTTCTTGACGGTAGCCGCTTTCGTTCAGTGTGGGTGATGCGTCGGCTTCGGTTCGCACGGGCGGGCACCGTAGCTCAGTGGGGCGTAGTGACACAGGCCAACACGCTCTCAATTGACATTGCGACTTCCTTCTCTTAATGGTGTTGTTTGCAGCGGATCTGCTACACGTGGAAAGAATTCCATGTCACGCTTCTTATGGTAGTTGATCGTCGCGAAATCCATTTGTATCGCGCCGGGTGTGGCCACGGGAACCAGCAAGTCGGCGATCAGCGCGAAACCCGCCTGGAAATGCCAGCTCGACTTGACCGCAATCAATTTCTTCGAACTCAGATCAATCCCAAGCCCGGTAAAGATATCCGGTGAAAAAACCTGGTTGCGAATCGATGCAATCACCGCATCGATGCCGCCGGTCTCAATCCAGACCGATAGCCCCATCGGTACGCGGGTTGGACCGAGAGCCTTTTGATCGTGATCGAGCTTGATGGCCTTGACCGTCGCGGTCACATCGATTGCTTCTCCTGACGCTGGACCGCATTTGCCGCCTAGGCGCAGAGCCAGTTTCGCGCCGACGCCCGCATCGGCACATACCTGTGCGGTGATCGGATCCCAGATCGCTGCGAACGCGGCGTCTTTGATCCCATGCCGCAACATCGCATCCAACAAGGCAACGTTGTCGCCGGGTGCACCGCCACCAGGATTGTCCGCAGTGTCCGCCAGCACCATGCGGCCCGATGCCTGCGCCGCTTCTTTCAACGCAGTCCCGATGTCCGGGAAATGTGGCAACAACACCTCACGCGCAGCGTAGATTTCCCATCCAATTTCGGCGGCGGTACGCGCGGCAAGATTACCATCGCCGTCGGTGATCGCCAGTACTTTCGAGCCGGTTTCCGGTATATCGCCCCATGGAAATCCGTGTGCGAAACTCACTGACAGCATACCGTCACGCGCTTCGATCGTGCGCATGTGCACCACCAGACTGCGCATCGGTTCGACGGTGGTGGGATACCAGCCGACCATACGGCAATCGAACAGCGCCGACGTCGGCATACACTTTTTCTGCGCGCTGCGTACGCAGATGTCGTAAAGCTCGCGGCTGCGATCCATGTAATCGGTGTGCGGATATTCCTTGGCCAGAATGATTACGGTCGCTTGCTCCACCATGCATTGAGTGAGATGGCAATGCGGATCGAGCATCGCGCCGATGCTTGCGTGTGCGCCAACAACGGCGCGGATGCGGGTGATAAGGTCACCTTCGCAATCGTCGCACCCACTGGCGACCATCGCGCCGTGCAAGAACAGCAGCACCACATCGAACGGACCGTTTGCAGAGATATCGGTCAGAATTTGATCCCGATAATTCTCGTAGACCGATTGCACAGTCGGGCCGGCCGGTTGCGCAAACGCGAAGATACTTTCCACGAACGTGTGCCGATCTTGCGTTGCCAATCCGTCCCACATCTGCGCAACCATCGAGGTTTTCGCATCGGCGGGTGTGGCCTTGACGTGATTGCGCGAGAGCCCGTTTTCCTCGAAGGCGCGTCGCCCGGTTGGCCACGGCGAGAACGTGTTGGTTTCGGTGATCAGGCCCGCAGCGAAGATACGCATGGATTATATGCCGCTCTACTTGGTCGCATCGGCAGTGTTCTTGACCGGCATAAAGTGCAGGTCCTGATAGTCCCAACTGAAATCCGCGTAGGGCGATACCGGTCTCATCCTGATTGCGGCGATGCTGCCGTCGGGGTTCAAGTCGAAAGTCACATAGGCGTTCGCGATATCGTGATTACTCCAGCGCGTGCGGAAGGTGTCGTATTGCGCGTGTTCGAGCATGCCCTGCATGCCCGGCGAACGATCGAAGCGGATATGCAGTTTGCCCTGCTCGTCGCTGATGGTCATGGTGCCGTACCACGGGTCGCCGTAGACACCGGCATAAGCACTCAGCGGCAGCGACGGTCCGCGTTCGGGGTGCATCTGCGCTTGCTGCATCTGCAGCGCCTTCAAAGCTTTGGCTTGGCGCTGATCGACGACCTCCTTATAACGCGTAATCCAGTCGGTGGCCGGCTCATCCAGATAGTAGTCGAGTAGATGATCGAAGACCGCCAGCATCGCACCGCCGTCTTCCGAGTTGATCATCACCGCAAACGCAACATGCTTGTCTGGAATGATCACCACTTCGGATAGCGCTCCCAGCACGCCGCCTTCATGCGTAATGATCTTGTGTCCGCGATAATCCGTGATGAAGAAGCCCAGTGCATACTCTGCGAAATCCGGCGTGGTGGCTGCGATCGGTTCCGGCGCGGGTCTGAAGGGCACAACCGTCACCGGCGTCCACAGCATTTTCGACTGCGCGGCGCTGAACAGGCGTTTGCCATCACCCATATCGCCTTGCGCCAGTTGTACGCGCAACCAGCGCCCCATGTCGTCAGCGCTGGCGCAAATGCCACCGGCGGGTGATATTGGGTCGCTGACGCCATCAGACGTCAGGACCGTTTGTGGTCCCATGCCGCGGATGGCTTCGGATATGCGTGCATGCGGCGCGGCGTGATCCGGGCCTTGGGCCTGGTAGTCAACCACCGCGTCATGCATGCCGAGCGGTTCAAAGATATGTTGCTTGACGAAGGCTTCCCAAGTCTGTCCGGACACGGCTTGCAGCAATTGCCCCGCCATCGCGTACAGCACATTGTCATAGGCGAATCCCTTACGGAAGCTGGTGGCCGGTTTGAGATAGCGGACCGAGTGCACCAGTTCGGCGCGGGTGCGGTTGGTGTCCGGTACGAACATCAGATCACCCTCACCCAGACTTAACCCGCTGCGATGCACCAGCAGGTCGGTGATCGTCATATTCTGCGAAGCGTAGGCGTCGTACATCCGGAAACCCGGCAGACGGTCGACCACGCGGTCGTTCCAGTGCAGCTTGCCCTCATCCACCAGGATCGCCAGTGCGGTCGAGGTGAACGCCTTGGTGTTGGAGCCGATCGGAAACGTGGTATGCGCATCCACGCGAGCCGGCGAACCGAGTCTGCGGACGCCGTAGGTGCGTGTCTCAATCTTGTTGCCTTCGACAATCGCGATTGACATCCCGGGCACGCCGAAGGTCTTCATCGCGAGCGCTGCGTACGCGTCGAGATCGGCCGGCGGCGCTGCGGCCGCCGGCAATGCGAACAGGCCGAGCAACAGCGCCAGCCAAATCCCTGGTAGGCAAGGGCTGGCGCAGTGGCGTGTCATTTCAGTAAATAAAACTGAAATTGATCAGGCCATACACGAAGATTCCCCAGAGCGCATACAACGCGCAAAGGCCAAGTACGAACTCGCTGATGCGTACCAGCCAGGCACCGGGTCCGCGAACGATGCGCAGTACCGCCTCGACCAGCATCGCTAGTGCGCCGATCGTCGTGAGTACACCCAGTACATACAGTGCTGTCAGATAGTCATTGAGTTTGCCGTCGGCGGTGGCAAAAACGTGCATGAACATCCCGAACCAACTGATCAGCAACAGCAGCATCAGAATCGCACCTACGCGCGACGCCAGTCGCCACCAGAACTGACTGTGCGTCAGCAGCAGTTTGGCGCGCATGCGGCGTCGCACGATCGCGCCGCCGATCCAGATCGCGAGGGTGAGCAGGAGCACCACGATAAACGTGGTGCCCAACAGTTTCAGCTTCCCGAAGCTCTTCAAGCCGTGTATCGGCTGGAACACTTCGATGGGAAGAAAATCATCGGAAATCCAGTAGCGGATGCGGCCATCTTTGCTGATCACGAATTTCGTATGCGTCTGCCCTCCGACTTCGCGCCAGGTCATCGGCCCGACTTCACGCCAGGTCTTGGGCGTGCCGCTCAAGTCCGTGAGCGCGGCGATCTGGATGGTGCCGTCTGGGTTCGCAGTCACATGGGTCTGCGTCAATGCATACAGCAATCGCAGCGTACTCTGGATACGTCGGGAGCCCATGTACCAGCCCGCCACGCGAGCCGCATCAAGCTTGGGATCGGCCACGGTTGCTTCCTGCGGCGGCGTATAGGGATAGTAACGATTGAGAAAACTGCGGAACAACGCGACGCGGACCCCCTCGACCGCGCCCGCCTTGCCGGCGCTGTTGAACGACAAGAACAGTCCGACATGCTTGTCCAGCAATAGATGCAGGTCGCTGTGGAATGCAACGGTGTCACCAGCGTGGCCGATGATGCGCAGACCGTTGCGGTTTTCCTGATAAAAGCCCAGATCGTAACCGTTCATCCCGGGCGCCATCTGCGAGTGTGGCGTATGCATCAGCGCAATCGTCGCCGGTGACAGGATTGACACACCGTTGTACTGGCCGTTTTCCAGTTGCGCGATCATGAAATGCGCCATGTCGGTGCCGCTCGAGGTCATGGACCCGGCTGGCGCTATCCCGACGGACTCGAACGGGATGGTCTTCTTGTTCGATGCCGAGTAGTAACCGACCGACATGTCGGGCACCAGCGCGGCCGGCAGCGGCTGCCTGAACGTGGAGTGGTCCATGCCCAGCGGCTTGTAGATATGGTCTTCGATGTATTGGTCGAACGGCTCGCCGGACAATCGTTGCACGATGTAGCCCGCCAGCGTGGCGCCATAATTCGAGTAGGCGACGATCTTGCCGGGCGGGAAGATCCTGTTGGGAAGATCCTTCTTCACATACTCGCCC
>JBOIAY010000042.1:0-4035 GCA_050739255.1 Gammaproteobacteria bacterium | reverse complement strand
GCAATAGGGGGTATCGGTGGAACAACACGATCACGAACAACTCCACGAACACGCCAAGCGGCACGATCAGCACTTTTACGATTCCTTCCTGCTAGTGTTCGGCATCCTGGCCGCCATGGCGATCATTGTTTACTGGATCGCCGTCTCCGTCGGCGATCACTCACCGGGCTCCTACAACCGCGGCGGGGCAGTGCAGGAGAAACTCATTGACCAGCGGCTCGCGCCCATCGGCGACGTGCAGATCGACGGAAGTTCCAGGAGTCAGATGGCTGCCACCACTCCGGCTGCCGGCGGCGGAGCTCCCGCTGCCACCCAGACCGGCAAACAGATCTGGGAAGGCACGTGCTCCGCGTGTCACCAGACCGGTGCGCTGGGCGCCCCCAAGATCGGCGACAAGGCGGAATGGGCGCCACATCTCGCCAAGGGTTTGAAGGTGCTGGAAGACCACGCATTGCACGGCTTCAAGCAGATGCCCGCGCACGGCGGCAATCCGACACTCACCGATGCCGAGGTCATCAAGGCGCTGGAGTACATGATCAGCCAGAGTGGCGGTGCGAACATGGTGCACCACAAATAGGTACGGTAAACACATGATAAAAAGGCCGCTCCGAGAGCGGCTTTTTTGTGTGCACAGTTCCTTGACAGTCTCGAATGTTAGTCTATACTAACCGTTAGTGAAGACTAACCTTAAACTCCGCGTGCAAGTCCTGGGTGACCCCACGCGCATGGCGATTTTCGAGCGCCTGGCGCGCGGGCCGCTGGCGGTCGTGGACATTGCAGAAGGTTTACCGGTCACCCGTTCGGCCGTGTCACAGCATTTGAAGGTGCTCAAGGACGCAGGCCTGGTCACGGACCAGCGCGCGGCTAACCGCAGCGTTTACCAGATCAACGCCAAGAGCGTAGCGGAATTGCGCGACTACTTTGACCAGTTTTGGCGTGAATCCCTGCAAGCCTTCAAAAAGGCTGCGGAAAAATCCTGGAAGGAGAAATCCAAATGAATGAAGTCATGACCAAACCGGCGGTGATCCCACCGGTACGGCACACCGTGATTATCGAAGCGCCGCGCGAACACGCTTTCGAGGTGTTCACCCGCGGCCTCGACACCTGGTGGTTCCGCGACCACCACATCGGCAAGGAACCCATGCAAGAGGCCATCATGGAACCACACCAGGGCGGCCGTGTGTTTGAGCGTGGCATTCATGGCAACGAATGCGACTGGGGCCGTGTGCTGGTGTGGGAACCGCCCACGCGGCTGGTGGTGTCTTGGCAAATCAATCACGAATGGGGCTTCGACCCGGATCCCGCCCATGGCAGCGAGTACGAGGTGCTCTTCGTATCGGAAACGCCCACGCGCACGCGAATGGAATTTGAACACCGTAACTTCGAGCGCCACGGCGCCAGCGGTCAGGCCATGCATGACAACGTACAGAAAGGCTGGGCCAAGCAGCTGGCAGCCTACGCCCAAACCGCCAAAATCACCTAACACAACAAAGAGCAAACCATGTCCGACATTCTGCACCTCATCAAGATTCGCGCGCCGCGCGAGCGGGTTTATCAGGCACTCGTCACTGCCGAGGGCGTCCGCGGTTGGTGGACGCGCGACGCTGATCTCGATGCCAAGGTCGGCGGCACGGGCGAATTCCGCTTTGCCGAAGGCACGCGCATTACCAAAGTGAGAATCGAGGAGCTTAAACCGTCCGCACGTGTCGTGTGGAAAGTACTCTCCGCACCTATGCCAACCTGGGCGGACACCACCATCAGCTTCGATTTGAGCACCGACGACGGCACCCTGCTGCACTTCGCGCATCGCGGCATCAAACAGGCCGACGACCTGTTTGCCTATTCCACAACCGCTTGGGGCTATTTCCTCGTCAGCCTGAAGCAGTACCTGGAAACCGGCGAAGGTACGCCGCACCCCGAGGATGTGTTTTCGCGCAAGACTGGCGCCTGAATCCGGACATTCACCGGGAGAACACCATGGCTCGCAAACTTGTTTCTCTGGCACTTGCCTTGACGGGCCTGCTTATCGGCTTGGGCGCCTTCGGTCACAGCTTCGTGGGCCGCAAGACGCTGGATACCGGTCTCGCGCATGTCGCGCTTGACCCGCATACCGACAAGCTGATTTATCTGGTGTGGTATTTTTGTGGCGGCTGCATGCTGGTATTCGGTTTGGTTACGATCTGGGTTGCATGGAAAGCCTGGCGCGGTGACAACCACCTGCTTTCTGTGTCTGTCTTGATTGGTATATTTTATCTACTGACCGGTATCCTCTCGCTTGCATACATGCGGGAACCCTTTTGGAGCGTGTTTGTTATATTGGGGGGATTGTCGCTTATCTTTTCCCTCACACTCGGTTTCACGAAGATCCAATAAAAGTTTTGCGGGTATGGAGTTGCACCATGATTGATAGGTTACGCAGAAAATTTCTTCTGATGGCGCTTGTTTTTGCGTTCATTTTGGGTCCGATATCCGCCATTGCACAGAGTAAGCCCAACGCAGTGGTTTTTGGCTCAGTGGACATTGGCAATGGCATAACGCTGCATTATGCTGAACAAGGCACCGGAGTACCCATAATTTTTGTCCATGGCTCCCTCAGCGACTACTCGTATTGGCGAGATCAGGTTATCGCATTCTCGAAAAACTATCGTGCTATCGCCTACAGTCGCCGTTACAATTATCCGAACCACAATCCCGCTGTGCCCGGTAATTCGGCGATCACGGATGCGGACGACCTCGCTGCTTTCATCAAAGCGATGCATCTCGGCAAGGTCTATGTGATTGGCCATTCCTACGGCGCTTTAACCGGTCTCTTTCTTGCCATCAAGCATCCCGAAATGATTCGCGCACTGGTGCTGACGGAGCCACCGGCCATCTCGCTGCTACAGCATCTTCCGGGCAAAGACGCGAAGATGGGCGAAGCCATGTACAACGACATTCAGCGCCGGATGGTCGCGCCGATGAAGGCGGAGTTTGCCAAAGGGCACCGCGAGGCGGGTGTGAGCCTTTTCATTGATTATGTTTTCAATGATCCACAAGCGTGGCGGAAATGGTCGGCTCAGGATCGCGCCGACACCATGAAAAACGCGCATGAGTGGGACGTGATGATGACCACCGGGACCTTGTTTCCCTACATTGATCTGGCGGCGATTCACAGAATCAGGTTGCCGGTGCTGATCATGTCTGGTGGAAAGTCTTATCCGTTCCTCGCCCTGATTGACCGTGAATTGGCACGTCTCATACCGAACAGTGAGAGTGTAGTGTTTCCCGACGACGGGCATCAGATGTGGTATCAGAGTCCGGTGCTCTGCCGGCAGAATGTCGAAGCGTTTTTCCGGGCGCATGCCGGTATGCCGCCGCATGACTCGGCAACCCCGGCGCACGGAGTGGGCGGATGACCAAACCTGCCGGGAAACCAACAAAGCGTGCGACAGCGGTCGGAATGAATCCGGACTTTGCTGCAGTCGTGGCGGCATTCAGGAATAACCGGTAGGTCAGCTATGGCGGCAAGGGTTTTGGCTCAACTGCCCTCAAAGTGAATGGCAGGATTTTTGCCATGATGTCGTCGAAGGGTAAGTTTGTGGTGAAGCTGCCGAAAACGCGCGTCGTCGAGCTGGTTGGCGACGGCCACAGCGAGTATTTCGACCCTGGACACGGCAGACTGATAAAGGAATGGCTGGTGGTATCGGCGGGCAGAACTTCCTGGATCGGGTATGCGCGCGAGGCCTGCCGCTTCGTCAAAACGGGCAACCCATGACAAGCCAGGGGGCAAAACCCGCTTAGCGGCGTAGAGTCGGTGTGGAGGGGACACGGATGCGCAAAACGTCTGCCGGCCAGCTGACGAACGCAGAATGGTCGAGGATAAAGCAATAGTCGTCGCTGGGGCGAGTGGCTAAGACGCCGGGACCCTCTTATTACGGGGAGCACTAAATAATTGACAATTTTACGCTGCCGCATAGCGTACGTGTTCTTCCTGGAAGAAGTTGCGCACGATGTGCGGCTGCCGTTGCCGGCGGCGCAGATGGCTGCGCAGGCTGT
>JBOIAY010000041.1:0-13408 GCA_050739255.1 Gammaproteobacteria bacterium | reverse complement strand
CAGAAGCGAGGCGGTGCCGCCAATCTGACCGCCACCGATATTCCGTTCATGAACTTTACCAGCGGCTACAGCAATATGGGTAGCGATGCCCAAGCCGTCACCTGCACTGCTCCTGCCAGCGGTGCAGACAGTATCAACTACTGCCTGACGTTGTCAGGCACGTCGGGGGCATACGACAGCCAGGATCCGAATACCGTTGGCAAATTCGCTTACGATTCAGGCCATGAGGAAAATCACGCCGGCCAGTTTCAACCGGAAATCAATGCGCTGGACGCGTCCGCTCTGGGGCCTGCGATTGTTACCGGATTAGGCGTAAACGGCATCACCCTTGCTTATAATCATCCATTGTTGGCGGGCGGTATTTACGCCAACGCCAATGATTATTCGGCGATATTGCGTGCGGTACTGAGTGGCCAACTGTATATGCTCGGTGCCTTGGGTACACATGCGGTCTGCGCGTGGGTCGGTCAGGGTTGCAATGCGGCCCGCAGCCCCCAGGGCACCGAGCATTGGCATTATTCAATTGGACATTGGGTCGAAGATGATGCGAGCCAAGGTGACGACGGTGCTTTCAGCAGCCCCGGAGCTTTTGGATTCGACCCGTGGATCGAAGCTAACAAAACCTACTACGGAGTTATCTCGCGAATGGCACCACCCGGCAATGGCAATCAGCAGGGTTTTGCCTCGGCACTGTGCGCGCGTCAACTGCGCGCAGCGTGGGAAACCGGCGTACAGCAATAGCACCTTGAAACGGCGGTGAAAAGTTTAATTTGGCGGAGAGAGTGGGATTCGAACCCACGATACGCGTTTTGCGCGTATACGCCCTTAGCAGGGGCGCGCCTTCGACCAGCTCGGCCATCTCTCCGAAAACAATAAAATTTTTAGCGATCAAACCAGCGGGCCTTCGGCCCGCAGCAGGGGCGCGCGTTACTCCGGGCGCCCTGCCCTCCGCCCTTCGGGCCAGCGCCGCGAAGCGGCGCTGTTCAAAATCGCTCCCGGCGATTTTGTCGACCAGCTCGGCCATCTCTCCGGAAAAACATTTATGTGGCAGGGAGAACCTCCCTGTCCCGCAGCGGGCGCCATGATACCGGCCCTAGCCTGACGGGTCAAAATCAGCGTTCGGCGTGTTCTCTGGCATCGGTTGCCGCGATATTTCCGACATCATGCTCGTGCTTGATGCGTTCGTAGATTTCCTCGCGGTGAACGGCGATCTCCTTGGGAGCATTGACGCCGATGCGGACCTGGTTGCCCTTGACGCCCAGCACAGTGATGGTGACATTGTCACCGATCATGATCGTCTCGCCTACTCGTCTTGTCAGAATCAGCATGGTTTTACTCCTGTGTAAACTCAATCACCTTAGTTATTCAAATTCCATTTTTAATTTGTTTTTGCCGAGAACCGTCCCAACCGAGAGTCGGGACGGCGCATTCTGAGGGTTTTCGGCGCCGTTCTCAACCGGCGAGGCTGCCCCTGCGCCCGGCCGGTTGGGGCAGGGAATCCTGCTGTGGCGGCTCGTGCAGCCGGAAAGCCTCGTGCAATGCCCGCACCCCGGTTTCCAGGTATTTCTCGTCCACCACCACGGAAATCTTGATTTCCGAGGTAGCCACCAGCCGGATGCTGATGCCTTCCCGGGACAGTGCCTGGAACATGCTGGTGGCCACGCCAGAATGCGAGCGCATACCCACGCCCACCAGGGAAATTTTCACCACCCGGTCGTTACCCACCACCCGTTCCGCATCCATGCGCTTGAGACCAGCCTCCAGGATTTGCATGGCCTGAGTGTAGTCATTGCGGTGGAGGGTGAAAGTGAAATCCAGCCTGCCGTCCCGCGCCACGTTCTGCACGATCATGTCAACCACGATATTTGCCTCGGAAATGGGGCCGAGTATGCGGTAGGCCGCACCTGGTTCGTCGCGAATTCCGATGAGTGTGATTTCGGCCTCGTCGCGATTGAAGGCGATGCCCGACACGATGGCAGCTTCCATAGTTACATCCTCATAAGTGATGAGCGTGCCCTCACCTTCCTTGAAGGTGGACAACACGCGCACAGGAACATTATATTTGCCGGCGAATTCTACCGCACGGATTTGCAATACCTTGGAACCGAGGCTCGCTAGTTCCAGCATTTCCTCGAAAGTGACACGAGTCAATCGTCGCGCTTCCGGCACCATGCGCGGATCAGTCGTGTATACACCTTCCACATCTGTATAAATCTGGCATTCATCCGCCTTGAGTGCAGCAGCCAGCGCCACCGCGGTGGTATCAGAACCGCCGCGGCCGAGCGTGGTGATATCGCCGGTTTTGTCCACACCTTGGAACCCCGCGACCACCGGGATGCAGTTATTGGCCAGCGCTGCACGCAACTTATCGTCGTCAATGGATTCGATGCGCGCCTTGCTGTGCGCCTGATCAGTGCGGATACATACCTGGCCACCGGTGAAAGAACGCGCCTTGAAGCTGCGTTTTTCGAGAGCAATAGCTAGCAGCGCAATCGTGACCTGTTCCCCAGTGGACAGCAACACGTCCATTTCGCGCGCGCTTGGGCGCTGCGAAATGTTTTTGCCGAGGCCCAGCAGGCGATCAGTCTCACCCGACATGGCCGAAACCACCACGATAATGTCATGACCGGCGCGGCGAGCGGCACAAATCTTGTCGGCCACGTGTGCGATGCGCGCGCAGTCGGCCACGGACGTTCCGCCGTACTTTTGTACGATCAGCGCCACGACGATTTGCCGTTAAGATTCATGGGAAATGCGGACACGTTCGCTCAGTTCAATTGAGCCCGCACCCATTCCGGTACGGACTTTAGCGCGGCATCGAGTTTTGAGGGATCGGTGCCGCCCGCCTGGGCCATGTCCGGTCGGCCGCCACCCTTGCCACCGACTTGTTCAGCCACAAAATTTATCAGCTCACCTGCTTTGATCTTTGTCATGCGGTCGGCAGTCACGCCAGCCACCAGCCGCACCTTGCCGTCCTCCACAGCTGCGAGTACGACGGCTGCGGAGCCAAGTTTGTTCTTGAGCTGGTCCACAGTGTCGCGAAGGGTTTTGGCATCGGCGCCGTCAAGCCGTGAAGCCAACACCTTGATGCCCTTGATGTCCACCGCTTCAGAAGCCAGATCGCGGCCCTGACAGCTGGCCATCCGGCCTTTCAATTGTTCCAGTTCCTTTTCCAGCTTACGGTTGCGTTCCACCAGCTGGCTGACCTTATCTTCAACGTTATCGAGGCTGCCTTTTGTGACCTCAGCGATGCTGCGCAATGTGCGTTCGGTCTTGTGTAGCCAGGTAATCGCACCTTCGCCGGTGAGTGCCTCGATGCGTCGCACACCGGCGGCCACGCTCGATTCGCCCAGGATCTTGAACAGGCCAATGTCGCCCACATGGCGCACGTGAGTACCGCCGCAGAGTTCCGTGGAGAAATCGCCAAACGTCATCACCCGCACGGTGTCACCGTATTTCTCGCCAAACAGCGCCATGGCACCGGATTTGATGGCCTCGTCATAACCCATCTGGCGTACGCCGGCTTCCGCATTCTTGCGAATCTCTTCATTTACCAGATCTTCGATGTGCCACAATTCTTCCGGTGTCAGCGGCTGATAATGAGAGAAATCAAAACGCAGCCGGTCTGGGGCTACCAGCGATCCCTTCTGCGTCACATGCGTACCCAATACCTTTCGCAACGCTGCATGCAAGAGATGCGTGGCGGAATGGTTCAATACGGTGGCGGCACGTAATTTCTCGTCCACCTGCGCATCCACGCTCTCACCGATTTTCAGCTCGCCAGTGACGACAGTACCCAGATGGGCGTGGGCGCCGCCACCGCGCTTCTGGGTATCTTCGACCTTGAAATCAGCCTTGGCCGTGTGCAGCGTGCCTTTGTCGCCCATCTGTCCGCCGGACTCCGCATAGAACGGTGTCTGGTCCAGAATCACCATACCCTGCTCGCCTGCCTTGAGCACTTTGACCGTATCCCTGCCGTGGAACAGCGCCACAATCTTGCCGTTGCCACTTAGGGAATTGTAGCCAGTGAATTGGGTTTCGCTTTTGATATCCACATCCTGACCATATTCGGCACCGAACTGACTGGCCGCACGGCCGCGTTCTCGCTGTTTTTCCATCTGCCGATCGAATCCAATCGTATCCAGTGTCAGCCCACGTTCGCGGGCGATATCGTTAGTCATATCCACCGGAAATCCATACGTGTCATAGAGCTTGAAAACTAAATCCCCAGTCAAAATTCCATTACGAGCATTCCCTACCGCATTCTCAAGCAGGCGCAGTCCTTTAGTCAGTGTTTCTGCAAATCCCTCTTCCTCTTTAAGAATAATGCTCTGTATATATTCCCGCTTTTCATTTAAGCTCGGATAGGCTTCGCCCATTACTGTGGCAAGTGGTCCAATAAGTCCATTAAAAAATGGCTCCTTGAACCCAACTCTATATCCATGTCGGATTGCACGGCGCATGATGCGGCGCAGTACGTAGCCACGGCCTTCATTGGAAGGCAACACGCCATCCAAAATTAGAAAGGAGGTTGCGCGGATGTGGTCCGCGATCACATTGAGCGAAGCGCGAGGTGCAAGATTGCGCATTGTCTCTGACAAACCCATGTTGTACTTCAGCACGGAAACCAGGTTCTTAAAAACATCTGTGTCATAGTTGTCATGCACACCTTGTAAAACCGCGGCCATACGCTCGAGGCCCATACCTGTGTCCACGCAGGGTTTCGGCAGCGGCGTCATCTTGCCGTCGGCAGCGCGGTCAAATTGCATGAACACCAGGTTCCAGATTTCGACAAAGCGATCGCCTTCCTCATGGCTGCTGGGCGGACCACCGGAGATGCCGGGGCCGTGGTCATAGAAAATCTCACTGCACGGACCACAGGGGCCGGTATCGGCCATCTGCCAGAAGTTGTCGCTGGCGTAGGGCGCACCTTTGTTATCTCCAATGCGCGCGATGTGCTCTTTCGGTACTCCGACTTCTTTAGTCCAGATGTCATACGCCTCGTCGTCGGTGTGATACACCGTGACCCACAAGCGCTCGGGCGGGAGTTTCCAGACTTCGGTCAGCAGCTCCCAAGCCCAGACGATAGCCTCGCGCTTGAAGTAGTCGCCGAACGACCAATTGCCCAGCATCTCGAAGAAGGTGTGATGCCGTGCGGTGTAGCCGACGTTCTCCAGATCATTGTGCTTGCCGCCGGCGCGCAGACAAGGCTGTACATCAGCGACGCGCAGATGTGCAGGCTTCTCGCGGCCGAGAAAAATATCCTTGAACTGCACCATACCGGCGTTGGTGAACAACAGCGTGGGATCGTTCGCGGGCACCAACGAACTAGGCGACACGATAGCGTGCTTCCTGGAGGCGAAAAAATCCAGGAAGGATTTGCGGATTTCGTTACTGGTCATCATGTTGAAGAGTAAGGGGTCAGAAGTAAGGTGTAAGGAGTATAAAGACAAAAAATAGCTCTGTTTTCTTGCGCCTTACCCCTCACGCCTCACTCCTCACCTGAGTTTAGGTTCAGTTAATCGCCCTTTTCAAAATCCTGTTTCAATATCTGTCGAATCTGCTCAGCGGTAAATCCCCGCTGCTGCAAAAAACGCGCCTGCCGGGCGCGTTCTGCGTAATCCCGCGGCGGCGGCGCGCCGAAGCGTTTACGGCGCACCGCGGCGGCGTTCACCAGCCACTGGTCGTGATACTCCACCAGCGTGGTCTCCACCAGCGATTCGTCCACACCACGCTTGCGCAATTCGTCGCGAATCTTCGCCGGACCGCTGCCACGCCGCACGCGGCTGGCAGCGAATTCCTTCACGAAGCGCGTGTCACTCAAAAGGTTCTTTGCCGCCAGTGACTCGATCACTGCCGTGACTGCATGGGGTTCGTAGCCGCGCGCCGTCAGCTTCGCCGTCAACTCCTGGGTGGAATGCTCGCGCCGCGTCAGCAGCTTGAGCGCCAGCGCGCGGATGCGTGCGGGATCGCGCGCGTCCTCGCCTTCAGGCTTCTTCGGCTTCGACAGGCTCACCGGCCGGCGCCTTCACCTTCTTGGGCAGAAGCTTGTCGCGGATGGCCTGCTCGATCTCGGCGGCGATCTCGGGATTCTGCTGCATGTATTCGCGCGCGCCTTCCTTGCCTTGGGCAATCTTCTTGCCCTTGTAGCTGTACCAAGCGCCGGATTTCTCGATCAGGTTTTGCAACACGCCCAACTCGATGATCTCGCCAGCACGGGAGATGCCCTCGCCGTAAAGAATCTCGAATTCCGCCTGCCGAAACGGCGGCGCTACCTTGTTCTTCACCACCTTGACACGGGTCTCGTTGCCGATGACTTCGTCGCCCTTCTTGATGGCGCCGATGCGGCGGATATCGAGACGCACGGACGCGTAGAATTTGAGCGCGTTGCCGCCGGTGGTGGTTTCGGGATTGCCGAACATCACGCCGATCTTCATGCGGATCTGATTGATGAAAATCACCAGCGTGTTGGAACGCTTGATGTTGGCGGTGAGCTTGCGCAGCGCCTGCGACATGAGGCGCGCCTGCAAACCCATGTGGGAATCACCCATCTCGCCTTCGATCTCGGCTTTTGGCGTGAGCGCTGCGACGGAATCTACCACCACCACGTCCACGGCGGCGGAGCGCACCAGCATGTCGGCGATTTCCAGCGCCTGCTCGCCAGTGTCCGGCTGTGAAATCAGAAGATCATCCACGTTCACACCGAGCTTGCCGGCGTAGGTGGGATCGAGCGCATGTTCCGCGTCCACGAAGGCGGCGGTGCCACCCTTGCGCTGGATTTCGGCGATCACCTGCAGGGTCAGGGTGGTCTTGCCGGAGGCTTCCGGGCCATAGACTTCCACCACCCGGCCACGCGGCAGGCCGCCGACGCCCAGCGCGATGTCAAGGCCCAGCGAGCCGGTGGACACCACGTCCACGTCACGGGAGGCAATATGGTCACCAAGACGCATGACCGATCCCTTGCCGAACTGCTTTTCGATCTGGCTCAGCGCCGCAGCAAGCGCCTTCTTTCTGTTGTCATCCATGGTTGCACCCGTAGTTTCTGGTTGAAAAATAGCGTGCCGATTATTCCACAGAATGCCTCAGCCCGCAGCTTGTGCCATGAGCGGCCAGGCAGCCAGCAGCCGATATTCGCTGCCTTTGGCACGGGTGATGGAACGCATCAGCCGGAAATCCCGTATCGACCAGTGGATCGGGTGGATGGTTCCAAGCTCGCCCGGCTTGCTGATTTTGCGGGCAAGTGTCACATGGGGAATGAAAGTTTTCAGATCGGGCTTGAGTCCGCGGGCGCGCAGAGCGCCTGACAATTCGGCAGCCAGCCGCCGACCTGGATTAGGAACCTCGCTGGCGCCCAGCCAGACCACGCGCGGTTCTTTCCAGAATCCCAAGCGGTCGAGGCTGAGACTGAAAGGCGAACCACGAATGTCGGCCGCTGCCTCTTGCGCCGCTAGCGACGCTACGGCATCCGCGGTGCCCAGAAAAACCAGGGTGATATGGAAGTTTTCCGCCAAGACCGGTCTGCCGCCGCTGGCGCGAACCGCATGACGGGTTTCCTTATAGATAGCGTGACGAACCGCTTCATCCGACCAGAGGGCGAAAAATAAGCGTTCGGTTTCAGGCTCCGGCGCCATCAAACAGGCCTTTCAAAGCTTCCGCTACCGCCATCCGGCGCACCGCTTCCCGTCCGCCAGCGAACTGGAAACGCTTGACCGTGGCCTTGCCGTCCGGCCAAGCCCAGGCAATCCAGACCAGGCCCACGGGTTTGTCCGGCGAGCCGCCAGTGGGTCCGGCAATGCCGCTGACTGCCACGGCCAGGGTAGCTTCGCTGTGGGTCAGCGCGCCTGTAGCCATCTCTAGAACCGTGGCTTCGGATACTGCCCCGTGCTCAGTGAGAGTTGTCGCACGTACCCCCAACATGGCCTGCTTGGCCGCATTGCTGTATGTCACGAAGCCCCGGTCGAACCAACCGGAACTGCCGGCGATATCTGTAATGCATTTGGCGATCCAGCCGCCAGTGCAGGATTCAGCGGTGGCCAGTTTAAGCGAACGCTGCAACAAAACCCGCCCCAGTTCAGCGGTCAATTCCTTCAACGCAGCATCGTCGGTCTTGTTCAAGGCATTTTCCTTGGCACGGCTTGAATTCAAGGGTAACACCGGCCGCTTGCGGGAAGCCGTAACCGCCTCTAGCATCCCTCACTCACCTCGCACGCCATCAGTCCATGAACGACGCCAGCCAGGATGCCTTTTCCGACCACACTCCGGTCATGCGCCAGTACCTGCGCGTAAAAGCCGAGCACCCAGACATCCTGGTGTTCTACCGCATGGGCGATTTCTACGAGCTGTTTTACGACGATGCCCGCAAGGCCGCGCGCCTGCTGGATATTACCCTCACTCAACGCGGCCAATCCGCCGGCGGCCCCATCCCCATGGCGGGCGTGCCCTATCACGCGGTGGACAACTATCTCGCTAGGCTGGTGAAGCTCGGCGAATCGGTGGCGCTCTGCGAGCAGATTGGCGATCCCGCCGCCGCGAAAGGCCCGGTGGAGCGCAAGGTAGTACGCATCATCACGCCCGGCACCGTCACAGATGAAGCCTTGCTGGAGGAGCGCCGCGATAACCTCTTGGTAGCCGTGCATGGCATTAGCACACGCCATGGCATCGCCGCGCTGGATCTGGCGAGCGGCCGCTTCACAGCGCTGGAAATGGACGGCGACGAGGCCCTGGGTGCGGAACTGGAACGCCTGAAACCTGCGGAATTGCTTTTCAGCGAGGATACGCTGCTGCCGCGTATATTCACGGAACGGCCCGGTGCACGCCGCCGCCCGCCCTGGCATTTCGATGTGGCCACGGCCAGCCGGCTTTTGACGGCGCAATTCAAAACCCGCGATCTCGCCGGTTTCGGCTGCGATGACATGGATGCCGCCATTACTGCGGCGGGTGCGCTCTTGCAATACGTGCAGGAAACCCAACGCACCGCACTGCCGCACATCACCGGCTTGAGTGTTGAACGCCGCGACGAAGCGTTGATCCTGGACGCTGCCACGAGTCGCAATCTGGAAATCGAGACCAGTCTCGCGGGCCGCACAGAACACACGCTTGCGGGCGTCATGGACCGCACCGTCACTGCCATGGGCGCGCGCCTGCTGCGCCGCTGGCTCAATCGGCCGCTACGAAATCAAGCGATATTGCGAGAACGCTACCACGCGGTTGCCAGCTTGCAGGAGGACCGGCATTACGAAACCTTGCGGGAAACCTTGAACGGTATCGGTGATCTGGAACGCATCCTGGCACGGGTGGCGCTCAAATCCGCGCGGCCCCGCGATCTCGCTCAGTTGCGTTATGCCTTGGGCGAACTGCCGGCTTTCCAGACTCAGTTGAAAACCCTGGATTCACCGCTCATTCACCAGCTTGCGTCTGACACCAGCGAACATCCCGAAACGCATGCGTTGCTCAGCAAAGCGATCATTGAAAACCCGCCGGCGCTCATCCGCGACGGCGGCGTGATCGCAGAAGGCTACGACCCCGAATTGGATGAGTTGCGGCGCATCAGCGAGCACGCGGATCAATATCTCCTGGACCTGGAAGCGCGAGAACGCCAGCACACGGGTATTGCGACGCTGCGCGTAAACTACAACCGTGTACATGGTTATTACATCGAAGTGTCCCGCGCTCAGGCTGAAAACGTGCCGGCCGATTACATGCGTCGCCAAACCCTGAAAGGCGTGGAACGCTACATCACGCCGGAGTTGAAGGGTTTTGAAGACAAAATCTTGCCCGCTCGCGAACGAGCACTGGCGCGCGAGAAAGGCCTCTACGAAGCACTGCTGGATTTACTCATCGAGAGACTGACGGATTTACAGAGAACCACCACGGCACTCGCTACGCTGGATGTGCTCGGGAATCTCGCCGAGCGCGCCGACGCGCTCAAACTCACCGTGCCGGAACTGACCGATGCGCCTACCTTGCATATCGAAGCCGGACGCCATCTGGTGGTGGAACAGGTGATTGAGACGCCGTTCGTTCCCAACGACCTGGAACTCGGCGACCAGCGTCGTATGCTGATCATCACCGGCCCCAACATGGGTGGCAAATCCACCTACATGCGCCAGACCGCGTTGATCGTGATCCTCGCCCACATAGGCAGTTTCGTGCCAGCGGCGCGCGCCATCATCGGTCCCATACATCGCATTTTCACGCGTATCGGAGCATCCGACGATCTTGCCGGAGGCCGCTCCACTTTCATGGTGGAAATGGTGGAAACCGCGAATATCCTGAACAACGCGACGGATCAAAGCCTGGTGCTCATGGACGAAATCGGCCGCGGCACTTCCACATACGACGGCATGTCGCTCGCCTGGGCAGCGGCCAGCTACATCGCACGTGAATTGAAATCTTTCACCCTGTTCGCTACCCACTACTTCGAGCTCACTGTGCTCCCGGAACTGGTGGACGGTTGCGCCAACGTGCATCTGGATGCTACCGAACACGAACACACGCTGGTATTCCTGCACGCGGTCAAGGAAGGCCCTGCGAATAGAAGTTACGGGCTGCAAGTAGCAGCACTCGCCGGCATTCCACCCGCGGTCATCGCCCAGGCACGGGAATACCTGACGCGTCTGGAACAGGCACCGCGACGTTTGAAAGAAAAACCGAAAGATGAACAGCAACTCGGCTTGTTTGTGTCGCCGCCATCAATCATCGAGGAGAAATTACGGGCGGTTAATCCGGACGCGCTTACGCCACGCGAAGCACTTGAACTGCTATATGAGCTGAAACACGAAGCTATAAAGGGCACGAACCGATAATTAGCACGCAGCCCGTGATTACGGAACCTGTAGAGCTGGAATACGTCTGCGTCCGACTTCACGAACTCAGCATTATTAGTGCTGAAATTCCCCATTTTTCAAAAACGCAACCACCTGCTCTGCCACTTCACTGTTGAACAAAAGGCTGGTGTGAGTCGCGTTTACTTCTATTGTGTCGGCCGTGCCGACAAGTCGTGTTTCCCCCACCGCCACCAAACCATCGTGGGGTTCGGGCAGGTCAGGACGCAGCGGATTCATCCCAAAGCCGCCGGTGCCGGCCAGCACGCCCAGCTCGCGCTCGCCCTTCCAATGCGGCTCGTATTCTTCGGCAAGTCCGTCCGGGCCACTCTGACCCAGTATCCAGCCCAGGTTCCTCGCCACCAGATTGCGCGCGGCGCGGCTGCCCTTGACCGGTGACCCCAGGAGCACCACGCGGCCAGGCGGAATCTTCGCGCCCATTTCAAACATGCGGAGAATCACGAGGCCGCCGAGGCTGTGGCCCACCAAATGCAGTGTCGCCGCACTCAAACCCGCAATGTAATCGGCAAGCCGCTGTGAATTGGCGCGCACCGGTTCCAGCACGGTGTGGTAATGGAATTGATGGGTTTCAAAACCGGCTTGACTGACACGCAGCCGTAGCAAACCAAGTTCCAGACCGGTCATATACAGGCCGTGAACGAGAACGACGGTTTCTTTCAAGTCCTCAGTCACGACAAAACGGCGCCCATGGATTTATGTAGAGTGGCAGACCCATGCCGCCGCTCATGATGTGCCGGCAAGGGATTGCCAGCCTACCCCAACAAACCGGGACCGGAGGCAGGGTATTTTCCTGGAATCCGGTATCACTAAAGGTCCAAGGTTCAACACGAATCCCCATGAATAGCCGTGCATTTTATCGCAACGGCGCCAAATCACCCCTGTCATGAAGGGTTAGAGGTCATGCTCATCGTTGTCGTAAGCTGCGTGGTGAACGGCCCCAGTGAGAGCAAACCCGCGAACATCTGCATCAGCCTGCCGGGCAGAGGCGAGAGCTTGATGATGCCTGTGTTTGTGGATATTCCAAGTCCCATTATGCCAAAAAGCGACAAGATCGCTGCAGGATCTCAGAAGTTCGTGGATGATTACGTATGCAGTCGTTACTACGCCTATGTCTAGTTTTCAGTCAAGAATGATACTGACCCCAAGTCATCGTACTTGGTACTTCCGGCTGAAAAGCTGGTCTATATATAGAGGTAATCCGTACCTTCTGGTTTCGGCCGGCTAGCGCCTCCTAACTGGTAAAATGGCATTGTTCAGACAGGATTCCCATGGGCAAAGCTACCAAATACCTCGCCAAAGTCCCGGATAAACACGGGTACATTCCCTACACACCGGACGAGGACAGCGTATGGCGGGATCTCATCACAAGGCAGCGACCCATCGTCGAGAAATATGCCTGCGACGATTATCTGGAAGCCTTGGAGCGGATGCATTTCCCCACGGACCGCATCCCCCAGTGCGAGGAAGTGTCCGACGTGCTGCGCCGGCATACCGGATGGGAGGTGGCGCCGGTGCCGGCCCTGATCCCCTTCGATCAGTTCTTTGCGCTGCTGGCCGACAAGAAATTCCCCGCCGCGTCCTTCATCCGCAGCCGCGAGGAAATGGACTATCTCCAGGAACCGGACATCTTTCACGAGGTCTTTGGACACGCCCCGTTGCTCACCGACCCGCGCTTCGCCGAATTCACTCACGCCTATGGCAAAGCCGGCGTAAAAGCCGACAAGAAAGATCACGTGATGCTGGCGCGGCTGTACTGGTTCACGGTGGAATTCGGATTAATAAACACACGCAAGGGTTTGAAAACCTACGGTGCTGGCATCGTGTCGTCCTTTGGTGAAACCCCCTACTCCATCGAAAGCGACAAACCACTGCGCAAATCCTTCGATCCGATTGACGCCCTGCGCACCCCCTACCGCATAGACATTTTTCAGACTACTTATTTCATCATCAACAGCCTCGAAGACATGTTCAATCTGGCCCATAAGGACCTGATTGAACTCATCAATGAGGCGCGACGATTGGGAATGCACGAACCGAATTATCCGGCGGCCGAGAAAACCGTTTCCTGGGCCTGAAAAACCGTTTTCATTCAACACCACGAGGTTGTCATGACTGAACTGGCCGAAAAACACTGCGTCCCCTGCGAGGGCGGCGTCAAACCCCTGACCCGCGAGGAAGCTGAACACTATCTCAAAAAGCTCGCGCCCGAATGGCAGTTGAGTACCGACAACAAGCAGATCCACAAGGATTTCAAATTCAAGGGCTTCAACGGCACCATGGGCTTTGTGAACGCCATCGCCTGGATTGCCAATCAGGAAGGCCATCACCCCGATCTCGAGGTGGGTTACGGTCATTGCCTGGTGCGTTACACCACCCACGCCATCGGCGGCCTGTCGGAAAACGATTACATCTGCGCGGCCAAGATTGACAAGCTGCTGGCGAAGTAATCTTCTACTGCTCGCAAGACTTAAAACCCACTACAAGTGGGTTTTAAGTTGTGGTATGCAGCATCATCCGAGAGGGCAGGAGAAACACTTACGTTTGTGTAAAGCGTTCTTCATACC
>JBOIAY010000040.1:0-2422 GCA_050739255.1 Gammaproteobacteria bacterium | reverse complement strand
CCGGGCTTTTTTCTGATTGAAGGCGATACACTCCAGCAAACCTTGCAGCGGGAAGAAGCCTTGTTCAGGATCACCGCCACGGTATTCCCAGGCGCTGCGGCATTGGGACTGTCGCGTTTCCTGCCGTCCGAGGCACGCCAGCAGTCAGCCCTGAATACCTGGGCTGCGGTCTATCGTAATCCCGCCGCGCTCAAACAGGCGTTCGTACATATCGGTCTGCCCCCCGGATACGTGGATACCATGGAGAACAATTGGAAAAGCGGCTCGCATGCGCTTTTGCAAGCCAACACGCTGCTGGCGGCGGAACCGGAATTGGGCCAGTTCGTGGTTCGGGCCGGTAAACGACTGGCGCTCATCGCTACGGTCATGACCTCGACCGGCACCGTTGCGCAACTGGAAAACGCGGCGGCGCAGGTAAGCGGCGTGAGTTTTGTGGCGCCGCTGCAGCGCATTACCGACACGTTTCGCCAAATCCGCCTGCGCGCCACCTGGCTGGTGGTGGCTGGGTATGTGCTGATCTCATTGCTGCTCATCTGGCGTTACGGACGCCGGGATGCCGTGCGCATGCTGTATCCGCCCCTGCTTGCCTTGGCGGTGACGCTCGGAGTGCTCGGCTGGTTGCACGAGCCGGTGAATATATTTGTGCTCGTCGGCCTGATCCTGGTGCTGGGCGTGGGGCGGGATTACGCTGTATTTCTGCAGGAAGGTAGTCATTCGCGTTCCACCTCGCTGGGGGTGACGCTGGCGGCACTGACCACGCTGTGTTCGTTCGGCATGCTGGTGTTCAGCGCCATCCCCGCGCTGCATGCCTTCGGACTGGCCACGCTCATCGGCATCCTGGTGAGTTATCTGAGCGCGCCGCTTTCAATCCCACCGGATACCAGGGAGACTTCACCAACATGAAGTTGAAACTCGCGGGTCTGATACTGGTGTTGGTGTTCGTGGCCGGTTGCGTCAGCGTACCGCCGCCAAACTGCGTGGCCTTCGGCCGCGGCGGCCAGTTTTGCCTGTTACCGCCGGCGGACTTGCCGGCGCTGGATGGTGCCCGCATGGTTACGATTGAGCATGACGGCCGGAAACAAATGTTCATCGGCCAGTTGCACATTGACCAACAAGTGATCCGGCTGGCGGGCAGCAGTCTGTTCGGTCCCAGTCTGTTCAGCGTCAGCTACGACGGATATGCACTGCACAGTGCACCGGCACAGGTCTCGCAGCGTGCCGATTTGCTCATCGCCATGCTGGAACTGGTGACGGCCAATCAACAGGATCTGCAAACAGCGTTGTGCGGCCTGACGCTGACACAAACCACTACTGCGGATGGCGGGCATGTACGCGAACTCTTTGAACACACACAACGCGTGGCGCATATTGAGATCAGCGCCGGATTGCTGGCGCAGGCCACGATCCGTTTCGACATTCCACCGGCGCATCTGTCGGTGCTGATGCAGCCTCTCGATTCAAAACCATGACGCGCACGTATCTGCACGCACTCGGCATCATCAATGCACTCGGCAGCGGCGCACAGGCTGTGCGCGCCGGTCTGTATGCGGGCTCGGTTTCCGGCATCGTGGCGCGCGAGGATCTGGCGCCGGGGCGCAGCGTACACGTGGCGGCGGTACGGGAGGCATTGCCGGTGATCCCGCCGGCTTTGGCGGCCTACGACAGCCGTAACAATCGTCTGCTACAGGCGGCGGTGGATCAGATCCGTCCGCAGATTGGCGCAGCCGTGAATCGTTTCGGTCCGGCACGCATCGGCATCGTGCTGGGCACCGGCACCTCCGGCATTCTTGAAGGGGAACAGGCGCGCAAGCAGCGGCAAGAACAGGGTACATTCCCGCGTGAGTACGATTACCGAAAACAGGAAATCAGCAGTCCATCCGAATATCTGCGGCTGGCGCTCGGCGTCACGGGTCCGGCGTACACGGTATCCACGGCGTGCACTTCGAGTGCGAAGGTTTTCGCCTCGGCGCGCCGGCTGCTGCGTATGAATGCATGCGATGCGGTCATCGTGGGCGGCGCGGATTCCCTGTGCCGGCTCACGTTCACCGGTTTCACGGCCCTGGAATCCATCACGAAACGCATCTGCAATCCCATGAGCCGCAACCGCGACGGCATCACGCTGGGCGAGGGTGGCGCGGTGCTGCTGATGTCGCGCGAACCCGGACCGGTGTGCCTGTTGGGTGCCGGCGAATCCTCCGACGCTTATCACATCTCAGGACCGGACCCGGAAGGCCGCGGCGCGGAAATCGCCATGCGCGCGGCGCTGGCGGATGCCAGCGTCGCGGCCGATGACGTGGGCTATCTCAATTTGCACGGCACCGGCACCATTCAAAACGATCTTGTGGAAAGCCACGCCGTGGCGCGCGTCTTTCCCGCGGAATTACCCTGCAGTTCCACCAAACCGCTGGTGGGCCACATGCTG
>JBOIAY010000039.1:0-7421 GCA_050739255.1 Gammaproteobacteria bacterium | reverse complement strand
ATGGCCGAAGCGAGTCTCATGGCGTATGCCGTCGGTCTGATGGGGTTTACTCTGGTGAAGGTGTTCGCGCCAGGTTTTTATGCGCGCCAGGATACGCGTACGCCGGTCAAGATCGGAGTGATATCCGTAGTCGCCAACATTGCCTTGAACATCGTCATCACTATCCCCTGGGCGATGTCGGGCCTAGCAGCGCCACACGCGGGGCTTGCGCTGTCCACTTCACTGGCGGCATTCATCAATGCCTGGCTGCTATATCGCGGTCTGCGCCGCACCGGAGTGTACAAACCCTCGCCGGGTTGGCGCATCTTGCTCAGGCAGGTGCTGATTGCCAATGTGGTGATGGCTGGCCTGCTGTGGGGACTGCTGGGTAATCTTGATGTATGGCTGGCGCGCGATGCCGTGCAGCGGGTGCTGTGGCTGGCCATGTGGATCATCGTGGCGATTGCCGTATATTTCCTGGTGCTGTTCCTGAGCGGTTTCCGGTTACGGCATCTGCGCCGAATGCAGGTGGCCTGAGTGGAGCCACTCCTTATATATAATGATGGCGGGCGGACATGGAACTGATCCGCGGTCTTGGAAATCTGCAAGCGCGCCATCACGGTTGTGTCGCCACCATCGGCAATTACGACGGCGTGCATCGTGGCCATCAGCAGGTGCTCAAAGGCTTGGCAGCGCGTGCCCGGGAGCGCGGGTTGCCAGCGACCGTGGTGGTGTTTGAGCCCACGCCGCAGGAATATTTCACGCCGGCCTCGCCGCCAGCGCGGCTGATGAACTTTCGCGAGAAATGGCGGGCGCTGGCCGAATGTGGTGTGGATCGGGTACTGTGTCTGCGCTTCAATCGGACGCTGGCCGCGGTGCCGGCGGAGACGTTCATCGAGCGTGTCTTGATCCGGGGTCTGGGCGTGCAGCATCTGGTGGTGGGAGACGATTTTCGATTCGGACACGAGCGGGCGGGTGATTTCGCCATGCTCAAGACTGCGAGTGCCGGCCATGGATTTGAGGTCGCCGCCACGCCCAGCTTGATGCTGGAGGGTGAGCGCGTGAGCAGCACGCGCATCCGTGAATGCCTGGCGGCCGGAAAACTGGAACTGGCAGCGCAACTTCTAGGCCGGCCGTTTTCCCTGAGCGGCCGTGTAGTGAATGGCGACAGGCTCGGGCACACTCTGGGATTTCCCACGGCCAACATTTTGCTTAAACGGAGGGTTTCGCCGGTGCACGGTATCTTCGTGGCGGCGGTGCACGGCATCGGCGGCGCTTCGCATTACGGCGCCGCCTATGTGGGCAATCGGCCGGCAGTGAATGGGCAGCGTGTGATGCTGGAAGTGTTCATCTTCAATTTCACCGGCGAACTGTACGGGCAGCGCCTGCATGTGGAACTGTTGCACCAGTTGCGCGGTGAGGCGAACTTTGAAAATCTGGAAGCCCTCAAGGTGCAGATGACGCGGGATGTGGCCACGGCGTGTGGGTGGCTGAAGCAACAAAATCTGGATTGAAGGCGACCATAGAGTGAGTGATTACAAGCATACCCTGAACCTGCCACGCACCGGCTTTCCCATGCAGGCGAATCTGCCGCTGCGCGAACCGGAAATGCTGAAGCACTGGCAGGAACAGGATGTGTACGGCCAGATCCGCAAGGCACGCAAAGGCAAGCCAAGGTTCATTCTGCAGGACGGTCCGCCCTATGCCAACGGCAACATTCATATCGGTCATGCGGTCAACAAGGTACTCAAGGATATCGTGGTCAAATCCAGGAGCCTGGATGGACTGGATGCGCCTTATGTGCCCGGCTGGGATTGCCACGGTCTGCCCATCGAGCAGCAGGTGGAGAAGAAAATCGGCAAGGCCGGCGCCAAAGTGAATGCCAAAGCCTTTCGCGCCGCCTGCCGCGCCTATGCCCATGAACAGGTGAGCCGGCAGCGTGAGGATTTCAAACGCCTGGGCGTGCTGGGTGAGTGGGAACATCCGTATCTCACCATGGATCCAGCCTACGAAGGCAATCAGTTGCGGGCGTTTGCCGAAGTCATTCGCCATGGGCACGTATATAAAGGTCTGAAACCAGTGCATTGGTGTCTGGACTGTGCTTCGGCTCTGGCGGAAGCCGAGGTGGAATACGAGGACAAGATTTCACCATCCATTTATGTCATGTTCCAGGCAACGGACGAACAAGCTTTCCTGGCCAGGATGCATCCCGACAAATCTCCGGGTGACGGTCCGGCGTCGGTACTCATCTGGACCACCACACCCTGGACGCTGCCCGCCAATCAGGCAGTCGCGCTCAACAAGGAATTTGACTATGTGCTGATGGAAGTAAATGTGAACGGCACGCCACAACGGCTTCTGGTAGCCGACGGTCTGCGCGAAAACGTGCTGGAGCAGTGCGGTCTCCAGGATGCTTATACCGGGATCGTCGCGCGTGCCAAAGGCGCCGACCTGGCGGGACTCAAGTTGCAGCACCCGTTTTATGCGCGCGAAGTTCCAATCGTCTTGGGCGAGCACGTCACACTGGAAGATGGCACCGGCGCGGTGCATACGGCGCCCGCTCACGGCCAGGAAGATTTTGTACTTGGGCTTGAATACGATTTGCCAGTCGAAAATCCTGTGGACAGTCACGGCGTATTTATCCCAGGCACGCCCTTATTCGGGGGCGAACATGTATTCAAGGCCAATACGCACATCATCGAGCTGCTGCGTGAGCGCGGCAGACTGCTGCACAACGCGCCTTACAAGCACAGCTATCCGCATTGCTGGCGCCACAAGACGCCGGTGATTTTCCGTGCCACGCCCCAGTGGTTCATCGGCATGGATCAGAACGGCCTGCGCGGACAGGCGCTGGCCGAGATCAAACATGTACGCTGGACACCGGCCTGGGGTGAACAACGCATCGAAGGCATGGTGGCCAACCGCCCTGATTGGTGCATTTCACGGCAGCGCACCTGGGGCGTGCCCATCGCCTTGTTCGTGCATAAACATACCGGCGAGCTGCATCCACGCACGGATGTATTGCTGGAAGCCGTGGCCAAACGTGTGGATCAGGGTGGGATTGACGCGTGGTTTGATCTCGATTCCAGTGAATTGCTGGGCGCGGATGCGCAGCACTACGAGAAAGTGAATGACATACTCGACGTGTGGTTCGATTCCGGGATGGTGCATTACTGTGTGGGCGAGAAACGCCTGCACCTAGGCGATCAGGATAAAGCCGATCTGTATCTCGAAGGCTCCGACCAACATCGCGGCTGGTTCCAGTCCTCATTGCTCACGTCCGTGGCGATCCGCAGCAAGGCGCCGTATCATGGCGTGCTCACCCATGGCTTTACGGTGGATGAGCAGGGCCGCAAGATGTCCAAATCCCTGGGCAACGTGGTATCGCCGCAGGACGTTATCAAAAAATTTGGTGCAGACGTGCTGCGTCTGTGGGTGGCAGCCACGGATTACAGCGGCGAGTTATCAGTATCTGCTCAGATACTGGAGCATATGGCGGAGGCCTATCGCAAGATGCGCAATACGCTGCGCTATCTGCTCGCGAATCTTTACGATTTTGATCCAGCCGTGAATAGCGTTTCAGTTGAGAATATGGTGTCACTGGATCAATGGCTGCTGGAGCGTGCTTCGCGATTGCAGGATGAAGTGCGCAAGGCGTACTCGGATTATCAGTTCCATCTGATTTACCAGAAAATCTACAATTACTGCGTGGTGGATCTTTCCGGTTTCTATCTGGATGTCATTAAGGACCGGGAATACACCACGCAACCAGACAGCTTGGCACGGCGCTCCTGCCAGACGGCCATGTATCATGTAGCTGAAGCCATGCTGCGCTGGCTGGCGCCCATCCTGAGCTTCACTGCGGAAGAGATTTGGCGCTTCATGCCCGGGTCGCGCGATGCTTCGGTGTTCCTGAGCACCTGGCACGAATTTCCGCAAGCTGGGGCGGTGGACAATGACCTGTGGGAGACGCTGCTCAAAGTGCGCGGGTCAGTAAAAAAGCAGCTGGAAGGACTGCGCATCGCGGGCGGCATTGGCTCGCCGCTGGATGCGGAAGTGGATGTGTATTGCGAAACGAGCCTCGCGAACAAATTGTGGCCCATCGGCGACGAGCTGCGTTTCCTGTTCATCACGTCCTATGCGCGGGTCCACGTTGCCGATGAATGCCCGACGGATGCAGTGCCTTCCGCGGAGCAACCCGGATTATGGGTTGCCGCACATGTGTCCGTTCACACCAAGTGCGTGCGCTGCTGGCATCATCGTGAAGATGTGGACACGAATCGGGCGTACCCTGGTCTTTGCGGCCGCTGTGTCGAGAATGTGGCGGGGCAGGGCGAGGTTCGGCACTTCGCATGAATACGAGGGAAAACACGATGCAAACAACGAACTTTGGTGCCTGGATCTGGTTGTGGCTCAGCGCCATTGTCATTCTGCTGGATCAGTTGAGCAAATACTTGATATCCAGTCATCTCGCTGCTTACGATTTCATTCGCGTGTTGCCGATACTCAATATAGTCCTGATCCACAACGCCGGCGCCGCCTGGAGTTTTCTCGCCGGTGCATCCGGTTGGCAGCGCTGGTTTTTCATAGTGCTCGCGTTGGCAGTAAGCGTGGCTATTTTCGTCTGGCTGCGTTATCTACCGCGCCATCAATTCCGCTGGCGGGCAGCCGCGCTGTCGCTGGTGCTGGGCGGCGCGCTGGGTAACGTTATTGGACGCATCTGGCACGGGTATGTGATTGATTTTATCCAGTTTCATTATCACAGCTGGTATTACCCATCTTTTAATCTTGCGGATTCCGCCATCACTATCGGCGCCGTCATGTTGGTTATCGAGGGCCTGTTCTTCCGCCGTGAGCATCTTAGTCCTCCGGGCGGGTAATGTAACCGCAGTTCCCTTTCCAATCACCCACGGAAAATTACTTGGCTTGAAGCGAAGACCCACTGCGCATCTTTAGAATTCCACAAGAACAATCTCATTCCGAACGATTGGGCTGATTCAGGGGCAGCGCAGCGTGGTATCTGCGTTGGGCTTGTCTGAAATCCGTACCCTGCCCATGACATTCACGATCACCGCACGGTCGTATTTGCCATCTGCGGAGCAATACAGAAAAGTACCGTTGACGCTGCGCGTACTCATGGGCCTGAATGTAAAGGAGTCGCGATTGCTGATGATGCGTGCATCAGGACGGCTCGGACCATGTGCCCGCAGTATGGGTTCGCCGGTATTCACCTGAATCGCACCGTCGCGGTTGAGGTTGTCGAATATCAGCCAGCCGCTGTTCCAATCGCTCAGCGCGTGGTTGCAGCGTTTACCGTCGGCGCTCTTGCACAACACCACATAACTGTTGCGGATAATGGCGGTGTGGCGCGCGTAATTCAGCGCAGTGTGCAGTTCGTTGGCCGCCGCCACGGAGCGGGTACGGCGCACGGTGTTGGTGAAGCTGGGAATGGCAATCGTGGCTAGGGTGGCCGCTATCGCGAGAGTCGTCAATAATTCCAGAAGCGTAAAACCGCGTTCCTTGCGCATGTGATTTTCCCTGGCAAACGCCGTATCTGCTTGAGACCCGCATGACTTTTCTGCCGGGTCTTATCCTGTTGAGTGTATTCCAGACCGCACCAGTTAAGAACAATTCGCCACGAGAATCAAGGGGTCCGGGATACTTCGAAAAAGCCTGTGGCAACGGTAGAATCGCCGAATGGGCGTCTAGCGGCCTGATAGCCTGGTCGTCGAGGATACAGGTGCGCCTTGTGGGCCGGGCGCCTCATCGGGCAATCGGCTAATCGTGGGCGTGGACAGTGACCAATTTGTGCGCATATACTGAATTCAATTTGGGCTTTCGTGTATCCAGATGTCTGAATCTGAATTTGTCCCCCTGAGCGGCAGAACACTGGCGGCGCATCTGGCGGCCCATGGCGTGGCACCCACGCCGCAGCGGCTGCAAATCGCCGAGGTGCTGTTTCGCAAGCCACAGCACCTGTCGGCGGAACAGATTCTGGCAGCCGTCAACCGTCACGAACCGCGGGTATCCAAAGCCACGGTGTACAACTCCCTCAGGCTGTTTTCGGACAAAGGGCTGGTGCGTGAAGTGATCATTGATCCGGCGCGGGTGTTCTACGACCCCACCACAGGAGTGCATCACCACTTCTACAATGCCGACACCGGTGAACTTGCGGACATCGCTCCGGATCAGGTGAGTTTCGCGCGCCTGCCGGCACTGCCACCCGGTACGCAACAGGATGGTATCGAAGTTATCGTGCGGGTGCGGCGCAGTACCGAGATGACTTAGCAGCTCGGTTTACGGGACTCAAGCCTTTGGCTATACTCCTGCGCCTTCTGAACCCAGCCAATTCAAAGCCGGCGTAGCTCAGTTGGGTGAGCCGCGAAGCGGCGAACGCCCTGACAGGGATGTCAAGGCAGGGGATTACCAATGAGCCAGATTAACGCCATGGAAGGCAGATAGTACATATCAAAGAAGCCGGCGTAGCTCAGTTGGTAGAGCAACGCATTCGTAATGCGTGGGTCGGGAGTTCGACTCTCTCCGCCGGCACCAAGCAAAATCAATAAGTTACAGATCAAAGTCCAACCTCACTTGACTCAATTTCCCTATTATGCCATAGCTACGCCATAGTTATATCTTGGCATGGCGCTCAGTGCTGTCTAGGATACAAACCCAAGCGGCTTAGGTTATGCTACAATGGCAACCGTACTTCGGATATCTGGACTCCGTGTAGTTGTTTACCCGAATGACCATCGCCCGGCACACGTCCATGTGATCGGGAGCGATTATGAAGCGATGTTCAATTTGCACTGCCCGGACGGACCACCAGATTTGCGTGAGAACTATGGATTTTCGCAGAGGGAAATTGGAAAGATTGTTGACGCGCTAGCCGCTAATTTGGCGGCACTTTGCGATAGCTGGAGGAGCATACATGGGCGTTTCTAATGAAGATTTTGCAGCGGCAAACCGCCGGGCGGCAGATAAACAGGCCGCTTTTCCGGCTGCTACAGCAGTGCACTTTGATCAGCGCATCGGCCGCGTGGTCATTTCACTTGCTTCCGGCCTGGAATTGGCGTTTTCCCCGAAGCATGCTCAGGGGCTGGAGTACGCAAATTCGGCCGATCTTGAACAGGTGGAGATCACGCCCTCGGGCTTGGGTATTCACTTTCCACGTTTGGATGCAGATTTATACATTCCTGCGTTACTCGACGGGTTCCTTGGCTCGAAGCGCTGGATGGCGGCGGAGATCGGAAAAATCGGTGGCAAAGTCTCCACTTCGGCGAAGGCCGCAGCGGCCCGTCAAAACGGCAAGCTCGGTGGCCGACCGAAAAAGCCCAAAACACAGGTTTCTGCCTAGGCCCGGGTCTGAGTATGGCTTCCATCCGCAAACGTCCCGGCCCCAAAGGCAAGTCGGTCTGGCAAGCCCAGATCATCAGGTTGGG
>JBOIAY010000038.1:0-7579 GCA_050739255.1 Gammaproteobacteria bacterium | reverse complement strand
GCCGGTTACGGCCAAGGCCAGCAGCAGCCAGAAATGGCGGCGCACGCGCGGCACGCGAACCTTGTGGACGAACGCTTCGCCGCCTGGCTTATAATCCACTTTGAGCTGACTGCTGGGCGCGGTCATTATAGTTAGTGTCCCCATCCCGAACGCGAAAACCGGGTAACACTAGCCTGCCGGACCTTGTGGGTCAACCCTAAACCCATGCTAAATCATGGGGATAAGCGAAAAATCTCTCCTAGCTCTGAGCTTTAAGGGGCTATTTTCAGGAGTTTGGGCATGCCGACGCCCGCTGAAGCACTGGCGGAACTCCGCCGGGGCGCCGACGAAATCCTGCTGGAAACCGAGCTGGCAGAGCGCCTCAAGGCCGGCCGGCCGTTGCGCGTCAAGGCGGGCTTTGACCCGACCGCACCGGATCTGCACTTGGGGCACACGGTGCTCATCAACAAATTGCGCCAGTTCCAGCAACTCGGCCATGACGCAATTTTTGTCATTGGTGATTTCACCGGCATGATCGGTGATCCCAGCGGCAAGAACTTAACACGCAAACCGCTGACACCCGAAGAGATCGCCCACAACACCGACACCTACAAAAACCAGATCTTCAAGATTCTCGATCCCCACAAGACCCGCATTGAATTCAATTCCAGCTGGATACAGCAGCTTGGCGCTGCCGGTCTGGTGCAATTGGCCGCGAAGCACACCGTGGCGCGCATGCTGGAACGGGACGATTTCAGCAAGCGCTTTCATGCCGGCCAGCCCATCGCCATCCACGAGTTCCTGTATCCGCTGGCGCAGGGTTACGATTCCGTGGCGCTCAAGGCGGACGTGGAACTGGGCGGCACCGATCAGAAATTCAATCTGCTGGTAGGCCGGCAGCTGCAGGAAGCCTACGGACAGAAACCGCAGGTGATTCTCACCATGCCGATCCTCGAAGGGCTGGACGGCGTGCAGAAGATGTCCAAGTCGCTGGGCAATTACATCGGCATCAGCGAGCCGCCCAATGAGATGTTCGGCAAGCTCATGTCCATTTCCGATGAACTCATGTGGCGTTATTTTGAATTGCTGAGCTTCCGGTCGGTAAGCGAGATCGAGAAATACAAACGCGAGATACAGGCCGGCGCCAATCCGCGCGACATCAAATTCCTGCTGGCGGAAGAAATAGTGGCGCGCTTCCACAGCGTGGCGGTTGCCGCAGCAGCCCATGAAGAATTCATCGCGCGTTTCCAGAAAGGAGTTCTACCGGAAAAGATGCCGGATCACCGGATTGACATTGATGGCAAAGACATGCCTCTGGTGCAAATACTCAAGCAATGCAATCTGACCAGCAGCACGTCCGAAGCGAACCGGATGCTGGGGCAGGGCGGAGTGCGCCTAGACGGCGAAAAAGTCACGGATCGCGGTCTGAAACTTGCGGTCGGCAAAACCTATGTGCTACAAGTGGGCAAGCGCAAATTCGCGCGTGTACATTTACGCCACGACGCCGGTAAATAACCCGAACCTGTCTCAAAACGTCGCGAGCGCAGGCAGAACGAGGCGCACGGCGGCGAGAAAGCGGAGTGTACACGCCAGTACATGAGCATTTCGAGCCGGCGCGCAACGAAGTTATGCCAAGCGCAGTAGTTTTGAGGTAGGTTCTCAGTAGAACGGTTTTTCTCGTAAGGTGGTGCGGGCCAGCCATTTTTCACCCTTGATCACCGCTGCGCCCGTATGCAGCGTCATCGGGTCCGGCGCGCCCGCCTTCGTCAGGTTGAAATGGCAGAGCGCCATGCGCGGCCGTCCGGTAATTTTTTTGCCGATTTTCAGGTAGTGAGTCTCGCCACCCGCATCCGCCGTGCGCAGATACACCAGGAATGATGCAACCCGCTGGCCAGAATGGTCGCCTATGCGCAGGTTGTTCGCGAGCCGCGCGGCGTCGAAATAATCCACATGCGGTGCGTAGCGGTCATCGGCCCGGTAACGCAGTACCGACAATGGTTCCACATGCGTGACGGACAGGGCAAACACGGCGGCGATGCGCCGCTCGATATTACGCACCACCGCATCGCTGTCCGGCGTGTGGAATATCGCCGCCTCGCCCGTGAAAGCAGTCTGCTCGCCCGACAGACGCTCGCGCGTGGTTTCGCGCGCCGGCGCCAGACGCGCGCCAGCCAGTGCCAGCAGATGCGCGCATTCGCTTTCGCTGATGAAATTGTCCACCGTGAAAATGTTTGGTGCGGTGCTGACTGGATTGGGCGCATCCACCCGGTGTGGTTTGACGGTGCTTGCAACTGCGCGGACTTTGGCGGCGATCAAGGCCGGCTCATCGAGTGCGGCGAGATTGTCTTCTGCGAAGCGTATCAAGGTCGGCGGATCACCGGTCAGTGCGGAATCCGATTCCAGCCGTTGCTGGAAAGCACGCAGGCGTTCGCGCATGCGCGTCGCTAGTGCCTCAGCTTTCTCACGCGATGCGGGATCAAGACGGGCATCCAGCCGCGCAAACTGCTCATCTGCCAGCGGGTATTGGGCAAAAGCCGCCAACGCCAGACAAGCGTGCGCCGCCGGGAATTGCTGAGGCGAATCCTGGTTTGCCGCATAACGCAGACCGAGATTGAAAAGCCCGCGCGAATCGGCGGAAGCGGCTGCCTGCAAATACATTTTCGTAGCGGCGCCGGCATCAGCGAGAGTGCCCAGGCCTTCATCGTGCATATACGCCAGGTTGCAGAGCGCATGCGGGAAAGCCTGGGCGGCGGTGCGCGCGTACCAGTGGAAGGCTTCGGCATCATCCTGCTTTACGCCGCGACCGGCCATATACAAATCGGCGAGCCGGTCCTGAGCCACAGGATGCCCCTGCTAAGCCGCGCGTTGATACCAACGCGCGGATTCCGAAGCGGCGTCGGGCAAGAGATGTACTTGCGCATACAGGTGACCCAGTGTTACCTGCGCATCGGTAAAATCCGCCGCTGCGGATTTTTTCAGGAGTTCCAGACCCTCTGTGAATCCCGGCGTGCCGTATTGGTTGGCGGCAACCAGTTGTTCGCCGGTCTGGAACCAGGTTTCCGGCGTGCTCATGCGCGCAGTGTAGCAAAGGCCCATATTTGATTGGTCTGCTTGGCCCATTACCGGCTGTAGAGTACTCTGTACGCCCTTTTTGAGATGTAGCATGAAACTGGCCGGCAAACACATCCTGCTGGGCGTCACCGGCGGCATCGCCGTGTATAAATGTCCGGACCTGGTGCGCCGTCTGCGAGAAGCGGGTGCCGGTGTGCAGGTGGTGATGAGTCAGAGTGCGCAGCGCTTCGTGACGCCACTGACTTTCCAGGCGGTGTCCGGTCATCCGGTGCGCACGCAACTCTGGGACACGTCCGCCGAATTCGCCATGGGCCATATCGAGCTGGCGCGTTGGGCGGATCTGGTGCTGGTGGCGCCGGCCACGGCAGGTTTCATGGCGCGTCTTGCCCATGGCCACGGCGATGATCTGCTGACCACCGTGTGTCTGGCAACCGAATCTCCCATCACGGTCGCGCCGGCCATGAACTGGGTCATGTGGGAAAACGCGGCCACCCAGGAAAATGTGCGGCGTCTGTTCGAGCGCGGCGTGCGCCTGCTCGGTCCAGTGGCCGGTGAACTGGCGGAAGGCGAAATAGGCATGGGCCGCATGCTGGAGCCGGTGGAAATCATTGCTGCCTTGAATGATGAAAGCAGCATGTCGTTAAAGGGTTTGCGCGTGCTGGTGACCGCCGGCCCCACGCGCGAGCCCATTGATCCTGTGCGCTACGTGAGTAACCGCAGTTCCGGCAAGATGGGCTTCGCGGTGGCGCGTGCCGCGGCGGAAGCCGGTGCCACAGTCACACTGGTAAGCGGCCCCACGCACCTGGCCACGCCGAGAGATGTGCGGCGTGTGAATGCGGAAACCGCCGTCGAGATGCACACGGCGGTCATGGCCGAAGTGACCAGGACGGAAATCTTCATCGCCACCGCGGCGGTGGCTGATTACACGCCACGGAAAACGGCGAAGGAAAAGATCAAGAAAAGCAGCGGTGAACTGGAACTGAAGCTGGCCAAAACCCCGGATATTCTGGCGGAAGTGGCGACCAGAGTGCCGCGGCCTTTCACCGTCGGGTTCGCGGCGGAAACAGAAAAACTCGAGGTTCATGCCAAAGAAAAACTGAAAAACAAGCGTCTCGATCTGATAGTCGCGAACTGGGTCGGCAACGACCGGGGTTTCGACCGCGACGACAATGCGCTCACGGTGTTCTGGAAAGGTGGCACCGCGGAATTGGGGAGCGGGCCGAAGCTTGAACTGGCGCGTAAGTTGATCCGGCTCATTGCCGAACGTTATCCGCGTCACAAATAAAAAGCGTTTTGATTCCCCGTATTTCTGCTGACCGAGAGGGATTTGCATGCATGTGAAAGTGAAAATACTGGATGCACGCATCGGCAAAGAATTTCCGTTGCCGCACTACGTCACGTCGGGTTCCGCCGGCCTGGACCTGCGCGCCTGTGTCAAAGCATCACAGGTACTCGAGCCCGGCGAGACGCTGCTGATTCCCGCCGGCATCGCCATCCATATTGGTGATCCGGGGTATGCCGCCATGCTGCTGCCGCGTTCCGGACTCGGCCACAAGCACGGCATCGTGCTGGGCAACTTGGTGGGTCTGATTGATTCCGATTACCAAGGCGAGATCCTGGTGTCGTGCTGGAATCGTGGCGATGAAGACTTCAACATCCAGCCCGGAGAACGCATCGCGCAAATGATTATCGTGCCCGTGGCACAGGCGAAGTTCGAGATTGTCACGGAATTTGCCGAGAGCGGACGTGGCGCGGGGGGGTTTGGTCACTCCGGCCGGCACTGATTCACGTGGGTGCGGCGATACTCGCCGCGATGATTTTGAATCGCGGTCGGGATGACCGCTCCCACAAAGAAAAGCCTTACCAGCCACCGTTGTTGCCCTGATTCTGGGTCAATTGCCGGAAACGTTTGATATATGCGGCGTATTGTTCCTGTGTAACTTGTTTTTGTTGTTGTTGCGTGGCCAGCAGTTTTTGATCCGTTGCCAGTTGTTGCTGGGTGCTGTCCAGACTCTTTTTCAGGTCGGCCGAGATCGGCTTGTGCGCACGCATCAATACCGTTTCGTGCCCCTGATATTCAGCAAGCGTGCTTTGCAGGCCGGCGATGGCGCCGTTAATCACATTGATCTGTGAGTTCATGCCGGCCAGCCGGCTGTCCCGGTCGCGCTCGATATCTGCGACCGATGTATAGGTGTCCAGCAGCATCTGGTCGGTGGCTTTCTGCTGCTGTTCCTGTTTGGCCTTTTCCGCCGCGGCTGCTTGCGCCTGCTTGCCTTCGGCAGTATCCGTCGAGGTTTTGTGCGCTTCGATGGTTTTGACGGTGATGCCTTCGCTGTTCAAAATATCGAGCTGCTGGTTGGCGTATTCCGGCGGCACGCTGCTGCCGTAATGCACTACGCCGTTTTTGTCCACCCATTTGTAAAGTTTTGGGGCTTTTTCCTGGGCGAGCGCGCCCGCCGCAAATGTGACCGCGAGCACTGCGGCCAGAGTGATTGAAAGTATCCGTGATTTCATTTCGCTGACCGTTGAACTGTGTGAATCAGTGGATCCGCCGAAAGTATAGCATCGGCTCCCGTCAAGCTCACCACATCAGGCGCCGTAGCGTTGACGGTATTCCTGCAGCGCCGCGAGGGAAGCGGCGAGGTCCGGGCGGTTTTTCAGCCAGGCGATGATGTCTTCAAGACGCGCGATCGCAGTTACTTCGATGTGTTCGGCTTCGCGCAGTTCGGCGATGGCGGATTTTCCCTGCTGACCGCGCTCCTGCCGGTCCAGAGCGATGATCAGACCCGCGGGTGAGGCGCCAGCTTGGCGGATGATGTTCAGGGATTCGCGCACCGCGGTGCCGGCAGTGATCACGTCGTCAATGACCAGCACCCGGCCCTTGAGCGGTGCGCCCACCAACTTGCCGCCCTCGCCGTGGTCCTTGGCTTCCTTGCGGTTGAAGCACCAGGGCAGGTCGCGGCCGTGGTGTTCGGCCAGTGCCGCCGCCGTCACGCTCACCAGCGGGATGCCTTTGTAGGCGGGGCCGAACAGCATATCGAAACCGATATCGGATGCCACCACCGCGTGCGCGTAGAAACGGCCAAGTTTGGCGAGCGCCGCGCCGCTGTTGAACAGTCCGGCATTGAAGAAATACGGACTCTTGCGCCTCGATTTCAGAGTGAACTCGCCGAAACGCAGCACGCCGCGCTCCAAGGCAAACTCCAGAAATTCCTGCCGATAATCCTGCATAAACCGTCCGCCCGTCTGCAAACCGGTCGGGTATGATACACGCTTTGTTTTGCCGAGCTGTCCATGCGTATCATCACACTCAACGTCAATGGCATCCGTTCCGCTGCCCGCAAGGGTCTGTTCGAGTGGCTGCCGAAGCAGCGCGCCGATGTGGTGTGCGTGCAGGAAACCAAGGCCCAGGAAGACCAGCTCACGGATCCCGCATTTCGGCCTGAGAAACATCATTGTTTTTATTTCGACGCGCAGAAGAAAGGCTACGCCGGCACCGCACTGTACACACGCACGCAACCCGAAGACGTGATCAGGGGTTTTGCCGCAAAGGAATTCGACGGCGAAGGCCGGTATCTGGAGGCGCGCTTCAAGAATCTGTCGGTGGTGTCTTTGTATCTGCCATCAGGTTCGGCGGGTCCCGAGCGCCAGGCGTCCAAGGATCGTTTCCTGAAGGTCTTCATGCCGTATCTGAAATCGCTGCGCCGTAAAAAGCGCGAATATATTCTGTGTGGTGACTGGAACATTGCACATAAGGAAATTGATCTCAGGAACTGGAGGAGCAATCAAAAGAATTCCGGTTTCCTGTCCCACGAACGTGCCTGGCTGGACGAGCTGTTCGGCTCCGCCGGTTTCGTGGATGCGTTTCGCGTGGTTGATCCGCGTCCCGATCAATATACCTGGTGGTCTAATCGAGGTCAGGCCTGGGCCAAGAACGTGGGTTGGCGCATTGATTACCAGATCGTCACGGCGGGTCTGAAGGATGCAGTCAAGAAAGCTTCCATATATAAAGTGCAGCGCTTCTCCGATCACGCACCGCTCATCATGGATTACGATTGCGGCCTGTGAACAGTCCCTTAAAGGCACGTGCCTTCAAAATAAATTCTCTCGCGGATCTGGCGCACACCTGCTGGAACCGCCGCGTCGGCATCACTTTGCTGCTGGGGTTTTCCTCTGGCCTGCCTCTGGCGCTGTCCGGCAGCACTCTGCAGGCATGGCTGGCGACACTGCACGTGGACATCTCCACCATTGGCTGGTTCTCGCTGGTGGGCTTGCCGTATTCATTCAAGTTCCTGTGGGCGCCGTTCATGGACCGCTATGTGCCGCCGTTCCTGGGACGCCGGCGCGGCTGGATTCTCCTGGCGCAATTGGCTTTGGCCGTGATCCTCGCGGGCATGGCGGTCACCGATCCCGCAAGCCATGCCTGGCGCATGGGAATTCTGGCGTTTGCGCTGGCGTTTGCTTCCGCGTCCCAGGATATCGTCTATAACGCCTATTTCACCGACATCCTGCGGCCCGCGGAACGCGG
>JBOIAY010000037.1:0-3746 GCA_050739255.1 Gammaproteobacteria bacterium | reverse complement strand
GCTCTGACCTCATGCACGAAAGTGCACTCTGACCCCTGACGGAGCCAACATGCGTCCCTTCCAACTCGGCGAAGACATCGACCTCTTGCGCGAAAGCGTGCGCGCCTTCGCGGACAAGGAAATCGCGCCGCGCGCCGATGCGATCGACCGCGACAACCTGTTTCCTTCCGACCTCTGGAAGAAGCTGGGCGACATGGGGCTGCTCGGCATCACCGTCTCCGAAGCGTTCGGAGGCAGCGGCATGGGTTTCCTTGCGCACCTGGTGGCGATGGAGGAAATCTCGCGCGCATCCGGCTCGGTCGGCCTGTCCTACGGCGCGCATTCCAACCTGTGCGTGCAGAACATTTACCACAACGGCACCGAGGCGCAGCGCAAGAAGTACCTGCCGAAACTGTGTTCGGGCGAATACGTCGGCGCGCTGGCGATGAGCGAGCCGGGCGCGGGTTCCGACGTGGTCGGTTCGATGGCGTGCAAGGCCGTGAAGAAGGGCGACGCGTGGATCGCCAACGGCTCCAAGATGTGGATCACCAACGGCCCGGAGGCCAATGTATTGCTGGTGTATATGCGCACCGCTGGCAAGGAAGCCAATTCCAAGTGCATCACCGCCTTCCTCATCGAGAAAGGCATGCGCGGATTCAAGACCGCGCAGAAACTCGACAAACTCGGCATGCGCGGTTCCCACACCTGCGAACTGGTATTCGAGGATTGCGAAATCCCCGAAGCCAACGTGCTGGGCCAGGTGAACGAAGGCGTGTATATATTGATGCGCGGCCGTGATTCCGAACGCCTGGTACTGTCCGCCGGTCCCATCGGCATCATGCAGGCGGCGCTCGACGTGACGCTGCCCTACGTGCGTGAGCGCAAGCAGTTTGGTAAACCCATCGGCGAACACGAAATCATGCAGGCCAAGCTCGCCGATATGTTCGTGGCGCTGCAGACCGCGCGCGCCTTCACCTACCGCACCTGCGAGCGCTTTGACCGCGGCGGGGATCCACGCGAGGATGCGGCTGCCTGCCTGCTGTTCGCCTCCGAGAACGCGGTGAAAGTTTCATTGGAAGCGATCCAGAGTCTGGGCGGCAACGGCTATATCAATGAATACCCCACCGGCCGCCTGTTGCGCGACGCAAAGCTCTACGACATCGGCGCCGGCACGAATGAAATACGCCGGATGTTGATCGGAAGGGAATTGTTTAATAGTAAATGAGTAGTACTGCGTGCTGAGTGCTGCGTACTGCGTCGAAAGATTCGTGGTTTTCACACCCAGCACGCAGGACGCAGCACTTGTTACAGGTAATGATAGAGGAATGTGCTTATGCCAAATGATTCTGTCGTCATCGTCGCCGCCCGGCGCACCGCCATTGGTTCCTTCCAAGGCCAATTCGCACCGGTAAGTTCTACACAGCTGGGCGCTACCGCCATCAAAGCGGCGGTGGTCGATTCCAAAGTGAAACCGGAAGACATCAGCGAAGTCATCATGGGCTGCGTGCTGCCGGCCGGTCTCGGCCAAGCACCCGCGCGCCAGGCATCCATCGCTGCGGGCGTTCCTAAATCCGTGGGCTGCACCACCATCAATAAAGTCTGTGGTTCCGGCATGAAGGCGGTGATGATGGCCCATGATCTGATCGCTGCAGGTTCCGCCGACATCGTGGTGGCCGGCGGCATGGAATCCATGACCAATGCGCCCTATCTGATTCCCGGTGCGCGCGCCGGTCTGCGCATGGGTCATCAGCAAATTCTGGATCACATGTTCTTCGACGGCCTGCAGAATCCCTACGATGGCCAGATGATGGGCGCTTTCGGCGAACTATGCGCAGAAAAATTCCATTTCACGCGAGAGCAGCAGGATGCTTTCGCCATCGAATCCGTGAAACGTGCCCAGCATTCAGTCAAGAACGACGTGTTCAAGGCCGAGATCGCGCCGGTGACGGTCAAGGACCGCAAAGGTGAGCGCTTGGTGGATACCGACGAAGAACCGGGTCGCTGTGATATAAGCAAGATTCCAGCACTTAAGCCAGCGTTCAAGAAAGACGGTGGCACCGTAACCGCCGCCAGCTCCTCTTCCATATCCGATGGCGCCGCTGCATTGGTGCTGATGCGCGAATCGGAAGCCAAAAAGCGCGGATTGAACCCGCTGGCGCGCATCATCGGGCATGCAGGCTTTGCCCAGGAACCGGCCTGGTTCACCACCGCGCCGGTGGGCGCCATTGACAAATTACAGAAGCAGCTCGGCTGGTCTGAAAAAGACGTTGACCTGTACGAGATCAATGAAGCCTTTGCCGTGGTCACCATGGCCGCCATGCACGAACTCAATCTGCCGCATGTAAAAGTGAACGTGAACGGTGGCGCCGTCGCATTGGGTCATCCCATCGGCTGCAGCGGTGCGCGCCTCATCGTCACCTTGCTCTACGCCCTCAAGGCCCGCGGTCTAAAGCGCGGCATCGCCTCGTTGTGCATCGGCGGCGGCGAAGCGACGGCGATTGCAGTGGAGATACTCTAAAATATTTTTTGCATCAGAATTAATCAGACGATTTCCTGCCACTCATAGTTACAGCAGGAAGATTGACTTGTTCACGTCGTATGCCATAACCGAACATACGTGCGGGGATGTGCCGGACCGCGCGGAAGTGCAGCAAAGCACGCAGCCACACCGGAATTCGGGTTGGCCGGCCGCCTTGTTCAAGGACACGCGAGATAATGCGCTTCTGCATTGCGATCTGCACCGCCTGCACAACCCGCGTTGGCCATTCACGGCGACGCTGTACCTGGTCAAGAATGATTTCATCAATTGAACCACCGTCGAGCAACGGTTTTGCCAGCACATTCGCCGCAGCCACCGCATCCTGTATCGCGAGATTGATGCCGACGCCGCCGATCGGTGACATGGCATGTGCGGCATCGCCGATCAGCAGCAGTCCGGGGCGATGCCAGCATTCGAGCCGGTCAACCTGCACCTGCAAGGTGCTGACCATCTCCCAGGATTCCATTGCCGACTTGCGATCGGCCAGAAACGGCGCGATCTGAGCGACCGAATCGCGCAGCACATCAATCGGCTTGCTGCGCAGCAGCGTGTCGCCGCCCTTGGGTACGAGGTACGCTGCCTGCCAGTAATCGTTGCGGTTGAGGAGCACCATCATGTGGCCGCGGTCCATGATGGCAAAAGTATCGTCGGGATCGGATTCGGAGCGCGGCACACGAAACCACAGCACGTCCATTGGCGCGCCGTATTCGCGCGCGTGCAGGCCCGCCGCCTCACGCAGAGTCGAGTGGCGTCCGTCACAGGCGACCACCAGATCCGCGTGCAGCTCGTACCGCTGGCCCATTGCTTCGACGCGTACGCCGAACGTACGCCCGCCTTCTTCAATCAGACCCGTTGCTTCATGGCGCATGCGCTGATCGAAATGTTGATACTGCCTGGCTTCGTCGGCGAGCATGTCGAGAAAATTCCACTGCGGCACCAGCGCCAGATAGTCAAAGGATTTCAGGCCGCGGAAGTCAATGACCGGCTGCTCGCGGCCGCCGATGATGCCACTGAGATCACGGACTTTGTGTTGCTGCAACTGCTCGAACCTGGACAACAGTCCGATCTCGTCGAGGATCTGCAGCGTTGAGGGGTGCACGGTATCGCCACGAAAATCGCGCAGAAAATCGGCGTGCTTCTCCAGCACCGTGACTGCGACACCGGCGCGCGCCAGTAACAGCCCCAGCATCATGCCTGCCGGGCCACCACCGACGATGCAGCAGGGCGT
>JBOIAY010000036.1:0-2605 GCA_050739255.1 Gammaproteobacteria bacterium | reverse complement strand
CCGGCAGGCGGATCGCACAACACATCGCGACGCACGATCACCAACGTCAGGCCTGCGATACCGAGATTCTTCTGGGCTGCCGCATAGATCAGCGCGTAGCGGCTCACATCCACCGGCCGCGACAGGATCATCGAAGTCATATCCGCGACCAAGGGCATGCCCTGCACTTCCGGCAGCCAGTGGAACTCCACGCCACCGATGGTTTCATTCACGGTGTAATGCAGGTACGCGCCGTTGTGGTCCAGCTGCCAGTGCGACGCCGGCGGGATACTGGTGTAGGCAGATGCACCGCCATCAGCGGCGACCTGCACCGTACAGAACCGTCCGGCTTCGCGCAGTGCGCGCGCCGACCAATGGCCGGTGTTCACGTAATTGGCGGTGTGTCGGTTGCCGAGGAGATTGAGCGGCACCATGGCAAACTGCAAACTCGCGCCGCCGTGCAGGAACAGCACGGTATACTCATCGGGAATCGTCATCAGCTCACGCAGGCCGGCTTCGGCCTGTGCGGCGATGGCCTGGAACGCCTCGCCACGATGATTCACCTCCATGACGGAGATACCGCTGCCGCGATAATCCGGAAGTTCCTGCTGCACTTCCCGCAGCACCGGCTCGGGCAGCATCGCTGGGCCGGCGCCAAAATTGTAAACGCGTGTCATTGACTGCAGGCGGCGAGCTTATCCCACGCCGTCATCGCCCTCATCGGCTTCGATGCGGTCAATGCCCACGAGTTGCTCGCCGGCATCGAGACGGATGAGCCGCACGCCCTGGGTGTTGCGGCCGATGACCGAGACGTCGGTAACCGGTGTACGCACCAGCGTGCCGCCGTTGCTGATGAGCATGATCTCTGCGTCCCCCGCCACCTGGATTGCGCCCACCACTTTGCCGTTGCGCTCCGTTGTCTGAATGGAGATCACACCTTGGCCACCGCGTCCCTGCAAGGGATAGTCCGCGACCGGTGTGCGTTTGCCATAGCCGTTTTCCGTGGCCGTGAGGATGTCGCCTTCGCCCACGATCACCAGACCGATCACGTGCTCTGCCTTGGCCAACTGGATGCCACGCACACCAGCAGCGTTGCGCCCCATGGGGCGCACGTCGGCTTCGTGGAAGCGGATGGATTTGCCATTGGACGCGAACAGCAGCACGTCACGCTGACCGTCGGTGATGGCTGCGCCCACCAGCGCGTCGCCGGGATTCAATTCCACCGCGATGATGCCGCTGGCGCGCGGCCGCGAGAAATTGTCCAGTGAGGTTTTCTTGACGGTGCCGAGGCGCGTGGCCATGAACACGTATTTGCTTTCCGAATATTCGCGCACCGGCAAAGCTGCGGTGATACGTTCGCCTTCGCTCAGGGGCAGCAGGTTGATGATGGGCCGGCCGCGCGCACCGCGTCCGGCCTGCGGAAACTGATAAACCTTGAGCCAAAACACCTTGCCGATGCTGGAGAAGCACAGCACCGTGTCATGCGTATTGGCTATGAATAGATTGTCAATAAAATCCTCATCTTTTACCGTGGTCGCAGCCTTGCCGCGGCCACCGCGCCGTTGCGCGCGATATGCACTGACAGGTTGCGATTTGGCGTAGCCCGCGTGGGACAGCGTCACCACTACGTCTTCCTCGGTGATCAAATCCTCGATGGTCAGATCTTCGTGATCGGAGATGATTTCCGTGCGGCGCGCGTCACCATATTGGTCGCGTATTACAATCAGTTCATCACGGATGACCTTGAGCAGGTTGTCGGGGTTGGCGAGAATGGCACGCAGTTCGGAAATAAGTTCCAGCAGTTGCCTGTATTCGCTGACGATCCTGTCTTGTTCCAGGCCGGTCAGGCGCTGCAATTTGAGATCCAGGATCGCCTGGGCCTGAGTCTCAGAGAGCCGGTACCGGCCCTTGCGCAGACCAAATCCGGACGCCAATGTCTCGGGACGCGAAGCTTCCGCGCCGGCACGCTTGAGCATCTCGATGACGACGCCAGGCTGCCAGTCACGCGCCATGAGACTTATTTTTGCTTCCGCTGGTGTGGGAGATTTTTTGATGAGCTCGATCATCGGATCAATATTGGCCAGCGCCACCGCCAAGCCTTCCAGCACATGCGCCCGTTCGCGCGCCTTGCGCAAATCAAAGATGGTGCGGCGGGTCACGACTTCGCGGCGATGGCGCAGGAAGGCGTCGAGTATTTCCTTCAGGTTGAGCAATCTCGGCTGGCCGTCCACCAGCGCCACCATGTTGATGCCGAACACACTCTGCATCGCGGTGTGCTGATAGAGGTTATTGAGCATCACCTCGGTGTTCTCGCCACGGCGCAGTTCGATCACCATGCGCATGCCGTCGCGGTCGGATTCATCGCGCAATTCGGTGATGCCGTCGAGTTTCTTGTCTTTCACCAGCTCGGCAATGCGTTCGAGCAACCGTGCCTTATTCACCATGTACGGCAATTCCGTCACGATGATGGATTGCTTGGCGCCGTCTTCACCTTCCACGTGACTCCTGGCACGCACAAAGATGCGGCCACGGCCGGTGAAATACGCTTCATGTATGCCACGGGCGCCGTTGATAATGCCGCTGGTGGGAAAATCCGGTCCCGGCAGATGCTTCATCAGATCATGAA
>JBOIAY010000035.1:0-5578 GCA_050739255.1 Gammaproteobacteria bacterium | reverse complement strand
TGAAACTCATCAAGCAGCTTTGCGACGGTCTCGCCTATGCGCATTCGAAAAGTCTGGTGCATTCTGATTTCAAGCCCGGTAATGCCTTCATCACCAGCGAAGGCACCGTCAAGCTTCTGGATTTTGGTATTGCGCGCGCGTCCAAGACACGCCGTGACGCCACCGGCGTTACGACCATATTTGATCCCAGTGAGCTCGGCGCACTGACACCCGCTTACGCTTCACTCGAGATGTTCGACGGCGATGATCCCGATCCGCGTGATGACATCTATGCGCTCGCCTGCGTTTCCTATGAACTACTAACGGGAAAACACCCCTTCAACAAGCTGTCCGCGCCCAAAGTCCTGGAAAAAGGATTGCGCCCGGCTCCCATCGCGAAACTCAGCAAACGCCAGAACCGTGCATTGCTGAATGCCCTGGCAATCACCCGCGAAGATCGCATGCCCACGGTGGAACAATTCTGGGACGGCCTTCGCCTCAGAAAAAGCCGCATCTTTCAATATGGCCCCATCATCGTCGTCATCCTGATCATCCTTGTGCTGCTGGGTTACAAGCCGGTCGAAGGCTATCTCCATACGCGACGCAACAATGACGTGGTTGCCCGGATTCAGTCCGGTAATGTGGACATACCATCGGTCCTCAAGTTGATCAGCGGCTATGATCCTGCTTCGCAGCGCTACATATTGGAGAACGGCAAGGCCAAGATCATCAAATATTTTGAAGCGCAGGCTGAAGCCTTCGTGGATCAGGCGCACGGGCAGTACAACTATCCTGCAGCGTTCGACGAAATCTCCAGAGCGTCAAAATACTACCCCGACTCCGCTGAACTGCTGCAGGAAAAATCCAGTCTGGAAAGCCGCCGAGCCAGCCTTCTGGCCACGCTGACTGCGGAATTCAATGACCAGCTCGCGGCAAACCAGATACTGCCCGGAAAGCGGCAAGACATCACTGACGTTGTCCGGATACTCAAAAGCGCAGATCCCACCAGCAGCCTGCTACAGGATGAGCGCCTGATCAACCAATACGCGCAATTGGTGCGGAAAGAAGTGGATGCAAAAGACTATGTGACCGCAAACCAGGCGCTTGCAGCCGGATTGAATTACGCGCCGGATGATGCGGAACTCCTCAACCTTCGGGATCAGGTACAGCGTTCCCTGAAGCAGGCACGCGACGGCCAGCGTATTGCCGAGCTTGAAAAGACGCTGCGTACAGCAACACCGAAACTGCATTCCCTCGCCGATTTCGACACCGTCAAAACCAAGATGCTGGATCTGACCCGGCTCAACCCCGGCGACCCGGCCCTCATGCGGCTAAACGCTCCACTCAAGAGTGCGCTGCAATCGGCACTGGCCGTGGCTACTTCCGGCAAAAATTGGGAGCAGGCAGAGAAAATCCTGTTTACTTATGCCCCTCTCCTCGGTCTTGATGATCTACTGGCTCAACGTTCGACCTTGTCACAATCCGAAATCCATGCGCAATACGTCCCTGCCGACATGCCGGCACGCACGCAACAGATTCAGCAACACCGGGCCACTATCGCCAATCTGCTTGCCAAACCCGCATACGACAGTGATTGGGATAATCGTCTCATGAACCTGACCCTGAAAACAGCGGCCCTGCTTCAGCCGAAGGATATGGACTGGTTCAAGCAATTGCGCGAGAAAATCGCTGCCAGTTATGTTGGCCTTGCAGAGCAGATGACCAAACAGAATCGCTTCAATGCCGCTGCCAACTTGCTGGCGACGGGGAAACAGTACGCCCCGCAACTACCGGGCTTTGTTGCCGCAGCCCAGGGCCTGACAACTGCTCAGAAGAACTTTGAGAAGATCCAGGCCGAACGTCTGCACACGGCGCGACTTACGGCACTCGAATACCAGTTCCAGATCCAGTTGAATGCCGGACAGATCAGCGATGCGCGCAAGACTTATGCAAACCTGCAAGGTCAGTTGCCAGCAAATGACAAGTTCTTAACTGCGGATGCGCCCCAGGATTACGCCACTGCTTACTTGAATCTGTCCCGGGCCCGGGCGGCCAGTGGAGACTACCGCGGCGCCATTGCGCTGGTGCAAGGCGGATTGCAATATGCGCCGCTCGATAGCCTCAAAAAAGCGCTGCAAGACTACACCGCCGAAGCGGAACGCGCCGACTTGATGGCCAGCATAGATAAACTGCAACCGGCCGACATGGGAAAACTGAAAGCCCGGCTTGCCAAGGTGCAGCAACAACTCCCACAGGAACAAGCACAGATCAGCAACAACTTGTACCGTAAACTGGCACAGCACATCGAGGATCTGAAAAGCACCGATCTGGGCCTGGCAAATCAGCTGTTGAGCGCGGCAAAATCCGCATTCCCGCAAAGCCTGATTATCCAGAATATGAGCCTGCCACCCGCACCGAAGTTGTCGCGCTTCGCAAAACTCGGGCGCGAGGTCATGGTCCAAAATGAACTTTCGAAAGCGCAAAGTTATTTTGAAGAGGGCCAGCAGGCCACGCCTGGCAATCAGGATCTCGCGCAATTCGGCACACAACTGCAGGCGGCCCAGGCCAGCGCGAACCGCTACTTCGCGGCCTACCAGGAATTCATGCGCGCCGGTCAATCACAGCAAGCCAAGGCGTATCTCGTCGAAGCTATGCGTTTGTGGGTGGACAACCCTGCGTTTCAGGCCGAATATCAGCGCAACTTTGCCATCACTCAGGTACCGGTACGCAGCCCCAACGGGGGGCAGCCCTGCACCGCGGACCTCGCCGGTTATGGACGGCAGGGCCGCGCCGAATGCTACGACCTTCTCGGCGATGAATTGCGTGGCCCTACCTTGGTGGTCATACCCGCCGGCGGCGGTTTCAAGCAGCCCTTTGTCATTGGCAAATACGAAGTCTCGGCGGCACAGATCAACGCCTACTGTCAGGCTACGGGACAATGCAAATCACTGCCTGGCGACAGCAGACTGCCGGCCACCAATATTCCCTTCAGTGAAGTGAAAGACTACCTTGCGTGGTTATCCGCGAAAAGCAGCGAGCATTACTTCATCCCGTCTTACTCCCAATACCGGTACGCCGCCAGCGTGGCCGGCACCGATACCAGCCGCGACTTCAATTGTCAGGTGACTTTAGCCGGACAGATCATAAAGGGCATGACGGCAGTCAGCATCCAAACCGGACGCGCCAATACCTGGGGTCTGGTTAATTATGTCGGCAATGTCCAGGAATGGGTCTTGGGTCCGGATGGGCTTGAAGCGGTGGGCGGCAGTTACCGGGATCCGCTGTCACTGTGCAGTGTGGACCTGGTGCGTACGAGCAACGGCACGGCGGATCCTTTGACCGGTTTCCGTGTCGGCCGGAATCTGGATAAATGAAGCCATCTCCTGTCCGCGAGCTGGGCCGCCGTTACGCGGCCGGTGAATTGAGCCTGGAGGAATACCGCGCACAACGGCGGGTTCTGATAAACGCGGTCATCGCCGGCAAGCAGCGGCTGGAATACGGGCAAGCCTCCCCGGTCCGGATCAGGCGGCCGCAGCATCGCTGGCCCATGTTCTTCATACTATTGGCGGTACTCGTGGCGGCTGGAATCGGGACAACCGTGTGGGTAAGCCATTCCCACAGCACCGGCACACACCACACGCCAGCCAATATCCCGGTTGAGACCGGACCTGGCCTGGTGCGAGGTTTCATTGAAACCAATGATTGGAACGATGCCAGCGTTGAGCAGTTCCTGCAGCACTGGACAAAGCTGGCCCGGCGCGAGCAGACAGCGGCATACCACAGCTACCTATTCCCACGCATGGTCTCGCAACTGCAAGAGCAGATTGTCTCGCAGCAGGCCATGCTGGAGCTCGCACCGGATCGTCATGTCGCCGAGCTGCATCTCAGCCATTTGCGGCAGATGGCTGCCGCGTTGAATGCAAACAAACAAGACTGAATCTCTGCACGATTTTCTGATCAACACCAACATCACGGTTCAGCCACCAGATAGGCAATCCAGGCCGGATCCGCTTGACCCCGCTCGGCGGCGCTAAATACTTCGTTTCCCTCACCGGATTCCTCATCGGTACCTTCCAGATACACGCTGACCCGCGCAAACCCCGCTTCCAATAACAGCTCTCGCAATTCCGGCAGGGTCCACAGTCGCCAGTGATAGCTGAACGCGCGCTTGAGCCGGGAACCATCGGGAAAAGCAAAATGGATGTGGCAGATGGTATGCCCGGAGACCGGCTCGTATTCCGCCTGTTCCCATATATAGGCGAAGCGGCCAAAGTCCTGGCGTTCACGCATCTCGCGGAAGGCGTCGTAGCCGCCATAGGCATCCAGCAAAAACAGTCCATCCGCGACCAGACTGGCGCGCACCCGGCTGAAATATGCGCGCAGCGCGCAGCGATCCTTGAAAATCCAGTAACTGAAATTGAACGCCAGCACCATATCCACCGGCGGGGTCCGCGCCGTGAGCACGTCCGCTTCGAGCAGTTGCAGCCGCTGTGCCGCCGAGCGCGCGAGCTTCGGCAAATTGTGCTGCCGCGCCCAGGCGAGTACCTCCGCATCGAGATCAATACCGATCGCCTCATGCCGGCGGTCGCGCCGTACCCATTCGCAGGCTGCCAGCGCTGTACCGCAGAAATCCTCGCGCAAGCGCATTGGTGCTCGCCCGCGGCATTCGCGAAACACGCGTTCGATGAATTCCATCTCCCAGGCAACATCCTGCACCGACTTCTGGTACAGAGCGTGGCGATCAGCGCGTTCGGCGAGCGTCTTGACCACGCGGCGGCGTTTAGCAGCTCCCGGAGTAGATTTCATGCGGATGGATTCCTTGACAAACAAAAATATTTACCGACAGTGAACAACGATCCGAATCGTGCCGGAACCAGCTGGTCACTCAATCATGCAGCTTCGTGAAAATTCTCTACCGCACATTGAAGAACCTCGATGCCCGCACCGGGACGAGCAGCTTCCTCGCTTAGATAACGTCGCCAGCGACGGGCACCCGGACAACCCTGGAATAGACCGAGCAGGTGGCGGCTCATGCGTTGCAGCGGCACGCCTTCTTGCAATTGCATCTGCACATAGGGAATGAACGCCGACAACAATTGGTTGCGTGTCAGCACTGGCGTGCGCGCGCCAAAGCAGCGCTGATCCACCGTGGCAAAAAGATACGGATTGGAGCATGCTTCCCGACCGATCATCACGCCATCAAATGAGGCCAGATGATTTTCCATAACGGCGAGCGTCTTGATGCCGCCGTTCACGACGATGACAAGCGCGGGGAAATTATGCTTCAAGCGTTCAGCTACATCGTAACGCAGTGGCGGGATTTCGCGATTCTCTTTGGGACTCAAACCGCTTAGCCAAGCCTTGCGCGCATGGATGATGAAAACACGGCAGCCGGCGGCGGCGACCGTATTCACAAAAAGCGTTAGGTGGTCGTAACTGTCATGCTCATCCACACCGATCCGGGTTTTGACTGTGACCGGCATGCTGGACACTGCCTTCATGGCCGACACACACTCCGCCACCAGTTGCGGTTCAGTCATGAGACAGGCACCGAAACGGCCCGCCTGCACCCGGTCGCTGGGACAACCGACATTGAGAT
>JBOIAY010000034.1:0-2249 GCA_050739255.1 Gammaproteobacteria bacterium | reverse complement strand
GTCGGAACCGGTGTATGTGGACATGCCGAGCTGGAAGTCTTCCACAGTCGGGATCACGCAATACAAAGAACTGCCGGAAAACGCCCGTGCCTATCTCAAGAAAATCGAGGAACTCATGGGCGTGCCGATCGATATTATCTCCACCGGACCGGATCGCGCCCAGACCATCGTGTTGAAACATCCGTTTGATTAAATTACCGCAACTATTTGCTTTGGCCCCATTTCACTCCGTAATGTTGCCAAAACGGGTGAAATTCTGATGGAAGTCAAGCAGCTTGAAGGACACGTTCAATGGTAACTAACAACAACGACGAAAAGGGTAGTGAAAGAGCCGGACCTGTTAAAGGCGATTTTATTGCGCCACATGATGGTGCAGAACGAGATGAGCGAACGGATGCACTGCTTGCGCAAGAGGAATTCTAGCGACCGCCTACACGATTTGGATCGATACCAGTTGAAAAGGAGCCACTGGGTTGGGATAGGCGCAGGGGATTCCGCAAACTCTCCTAGGCGCGGCTCAAGTGCGGGTGCGCGGGCGCTTTCTTGATGCGAGGTCTGTGCTTGCGGCTGGCGTGCCACAGGTCAAAGGCTGCCTGCATACGCAGCCAGCTTTCGGCACTCGGCGGCAACCAGTCAGCCAGGCGCAAGGCCAAATCGGCACTGATTGCCGCGCGGCCGTTAATCACGCGCGAGAATGCCACGCGCGATATACCCAGATGCTCAGCCGCTTGCGTGACAGTGAGCCCCAACTCAGGCAATACATCTTGCTTGAGGATTTCACCGGGGTGTGGCGGGTTGTACATGCGATTCATAGCAATTCCTCAGTGATAGTCGCGATAGTCCACCAGCAAAGCGTCTTCGCCTTTGAAGGTGAAAATGATTCGCTAGTTTCCATTACCGGACCACACGCGAAGCAGGATGCGTAGCGTGTCGGTTCGGCTGGATCATGCGCACCAGGGAGAGGGTGGTGGGTGAAACGTGATGAACTGAAAGCTTGGTATCCATGAGATGCGCCTTTTATTCATTTACCGCACGCCGCGTTGGAATGTGCCGCAATTCAGATGACAACCGGCCGCGCGCTTGCCACAGGTTATATTCGGCTTGCATCCGCAGCCACAAACCAGGACCGTTTCCGCAAAGCTTGCCCAGGCGCAGCGCCATGTCGGCAGACACACCGATGGTCTCAGCCATCAGGCGATGCAGAGTTTGCCGGGAAACGCCCAGTAACCGCGCTGCTTCGCTCACCGATACGCCAAGCGCCGGTAGAACGTCTTCACGCAGCAATTCGCCCGGATGCGTCGGACGCATCTTCTGGGAACCTTTAACAGGATATTCGCGATTACTCATGGTCTTTTACCTCAATGATATTGTTCAAGATCTACGCGCCAGGCCTCGGCCTCCTGCCATTCGAAAGTTATTCTCCAAGGCCCGTTGACCGCTATCGCATAGCGTTTCGGTTTTCCTTGCAGCGTGTGAAACCGAAGGCCCGGCACTTGCAAGTCCGTGATATCAAGTGCTGTTTGCAGCACAGTCAGCCGTGCCCGGCAACGTTCCACCAAGTCTGGACGCATGCCCCTCGGGTTATCATCCTGGTACAGAGCTGCCAGTCCCTTGTGACGGAAGCTGCGGATCATCGCGCGTACTGTATCATGACCCGCGACATGTGTAAATCACCATGCAACAGTTTGAGATTTTGCCGTATTCCGCAGACGTCAGCCCAGGCCGCTTTCAGCGAGGCCGTTTCGGATACCAAAAGATAAAAAACCCGCTAACGGTAAGGATTCGTAACTAATGAGGATGGAAGTTCTTGTTTAACTGGTGCCAGGAGAGCACTCTAATCGTCCCGCAAAGCCTTATGGGACAAGACTTCAGGTCGATTTTGATCGCTTGAGATACCCCCCAAAATACCCCCATGCCCTCATCGCTTTATTTGGGACCCGAACCTCCGCAGCGTCGCAATGCTCCGACGAACGGTAGAAGCGGGGCAGTAGTCGCTGCAAGCCTGTACGCCCTATCCGGCGATTTTTTCTTGAGCTATCAACTGAAGGCGCCGGCGGATACCGCCGATTATGGATGCGCTGAGGGCTTCCGGGAAGCCGGCAGGCAAACCCGCCAGGGCGGCGTCAATGGCGTTATCCGCGCCGGCCTGGATTTCATCCAGGATACCCTGGGCGAATTCGGTCGAGAGGCCGCACCGTGCGGCCGTCTGCAGGAAGTGCCGCGGCATGACCGTGTTCACCACGTAATGC